>JAFAFZ010000474.1 GCA_023423215.1 Actinomycetes bacterium | reverse complement strand
ACCCTCGGGAGAGCGTTCCGACTTGCACACGGCGGCGGATCGAAGGACCCACCGGTGTGCCCACGGTTGCGGGACAGCGCCGGATTCCGACCGGCTTCCCTCGCCCCAGGGCGATGTGTTGTCGCCGCCCATGACACCACCCGGTCGGTCGGCGGGCAAACCCGCCCGCGGCGGAGGGTCGGCTGGATCCCGACGTTCGGTCGGTCAGGCGCTCGGTCGGGCAGGCGCCCGGTCGGTGGTGTCAGCCGCCGGCGAGGCGCGACATGTCGACGTCGTCGATCCGGCAGGTCTCCATCAGCTGCTCGATCAGGTTGAGGTCCCCGGCGGTCAGGTCGCTGCCGTCGCCCATCGTCGAGGACAGCTCGTTCATCTGCTCGACGAGGCAGGTGGCCTGCTCCTCGGAGAAGCCTGCCTGGGTCCAGGTCTCGACCATCGCGTCGATGGCGTCCTGGTTCGCGAGCAGCGTCGTCGTGGTCGCCGGACGGTCGGACTCGGTGGTCGACGGCTCGACCGTCGTGGTGCCCTCGTCGTCGCCGCACGCCGCCGCGCCCAGACCGATGCCGCCGGCGAGCACCGCCACGGCGAAGGTGCGGGTCAGCCGGGTGCGCAGCGCTCGGTCGGTCATGGGGACCACGCTACGGGCTGGTGCCCGGAT
Organism: Actinomycetes bacterium; assembly: GCA_023423215.1. GTDB lineage: Bacteria > Actinomycetota > Acidimicrobiia > Acidimicrobiales > Microtrichaceae > JAFAFZ01. Next base: position 7,710 of record JAFAFZ010000474.1, on the reverse strand, counting down.
CGGGGCCGCAGCACCGCGCTGCCGGGTGACAGGCTGGCCCGATGAAGATCCGCATCGGCTTCGGACTCGGCACCCAGACCCTGGCGAACGACGCCGTCGCGTTCGGCGGCCTGGTGGACGCGCTCGAGGAGCTCCGCTTCGACTCGCTGTGGCTCTCGGAGCGGCTGACCGGCGACGCGCCCGACCCGCTCACCGCGCTGGCGTTCGCCGCCGGCCGCACGACGAAGCTGAAGCTCGGCACCTCGGTGCTCGTGCTCCCGGGGCGCAACCCCGTGGTGCTGGCGAAGGAGATGGCCAGCCTGGACCGCCTCTCCGGTGGTCGGCTGCTGCCGGCGGTCGGCCTGGGCGCGCCGAGCAGCGCCGAGCACCGGGCGTTAGGGGTGCAGCGCGGCGAGCGTGCGGCGTGGTTCGACGAGGCGCTCGCGCTGATGCGACGGCTCTGGACCGAGGACGACGTGCACCACGACGGCGAGCGCTTCCACGTCGAGGGCGTCACGCTGCGGCCGCGACCGGTGCAGCAGCCCATCGAGGTCTGGCTCGGCGGGCGGGCGCCGTCCGAGCTGCGCCGCGTCGGCCGGCTCGGCGACGGGTGGCTGCCGTCCTTCTCGACGGTGCAGGACGTCGCAGACGGGTGGGAGGTCGTGACCACGACCGCCGCTGCGCACGACCGCTCGATCGACCCGGAGCACCTGGGTGTGCTCGTCGCGTACGCGCACGACGAGGTGCCGGAGCTCATGCGGGCGTTCCTGGCGTCGCGCCAGCCCGAGACGGATCCGAGCGAGGTCATCCCGGTCGGGTGGGACGGGCTGCGCCGTCACCTCGAAGCGCTGGTCGAGGTGGGCGCGTCGAAGTTCGTGGTGATGCCGCTCGTCGACCACCAGGAGTGGGAGCGGGAGCTCACCGGCGTCGTGGACGCGGTCTTCGATCTGCAGAACTGAGCTTCGCCGGTCCGGGGCGGCGCCAGGTGGCGGAGGTAGCGCCGCGTGAGGTGTCGGTGGGACCCACATCCGGGCCTGGACGACCCCCGACGCGGGAGCGGCCGTCGCGGCGCTGGGCCTCAGTCCTCGTCGACGATGATCGGCGCCTCGTTCGGCCCGGGCTCGCCCTTGCGCTGCACCGAGTGGTCGAACGGGAACAGGGCCAGCTTCGCCATCGAGAAGTTCTTGATGCCGAACGGGATGCCCAGGATCGTCAGGCACAGCACGGCGCCGAAGAGCACGTGGCCGATGGCGAGCCACAGGCCGCCGAGCACGATCCAGATGATGTTGAACACGCCCTTCGAGAAGCGGTTGCCGGGCGACTCGACCAGCTCACGACCGAAGGGCCACATCACGTAGCCGGCGAGCTTGAAGCTCTGGATGCCGAAGGGGATGCCGATGAGCGTGATGCAGGACACAACCCCCGCCAGCACGTAGGCGATGCCCATCCACACGCCGCACAGCACGAACCACAACACGTTGCCGATCGTCTTCATCGGTCCTCCCTGGGTCGACCGTCACCGTACCGGCGTGCGCGGTCGGAGCGTCGTTCCCGCAGGGGCGCGCTCAGTTCAGGCGCTTGAGCTGCAGGCGCAGCTGCTCGGTCTCGTCCTCGAGCTCGGCGAGGCGGTGCGCCAGGCCCTTGAGGATCGAGCGCGACAGGCGCGGCAGGTCGTCCAGGAGCGTGTTGAACCCGCGGCGGTCGATGACCTCGAGCGTCAGGTCCGACTTGGCGACGACCGACGCGGTGCGGGTGACCGAGTCGAGCAGCGCGACCTCGCCGAAGTAGGTGCCGGGACCGATCGTGGCGACGACGACGCCGTCCTTCACGATCTCGGCCTCGCCCTGCACGATCAGCGCGAACTCCTGGCCCAGGTCGCCCTGACGGATGACGGTGCGCCCGGCTTCGACGTGCACCTCGTCGGTGAGACGGTCGATCTCCTCGAGCTCGTCGGGCGTGCAGCCGGCGAACATCGGGAGCGTGCGAATCTGGGCGAGGCGATCCGGGCGAGGCGTCACGTGGGCGAGCCTAACCACCTCGGGTGTGCGACGATGCCCGGAAACGCGACCTGATCAGGGGGATCCGATGGTCAAGCTGTTCGCCGTCCTGCGGCGGAAACCGGAGATGACGCACCAGGAGTTCGTCGACCACTGGACCGGCAGCCACGGTCCCCTCATCGCGAACGAGCCGACCCTGGCGCGCCACATCGTGCGCTACGAGCAGCACGTGCGGCACCACCCGGGAGCGCTGTCGGGGAACAAGGACATCGACGGCGTGACCGAGCAGTGGTTCCGATCGATGGACGACTTTGTCGGCTTCATGTCGGAGCCGAAGTACGCCGAGCTGATCGCCCCCGACGAGCAGCGGTTCCTGGACATGGAGCACCTCGAGTTCATCGTCACCGAGGACCCCATCGTCGTGATCGGCGGGGGAGCCGACGATCCGGTCGCCCCCGGTGCCGAGCGGTCGGGTTCCGCGGCATGAGCGGCACCACCTACCCCGGCTCGGGCGGCATCGTCGTCACGGGCGGCGCGTCCGGCATCGGCGCGGCGCTCTGCCGGCACCTGGCCGCGGACGGCGTGCGCGTCGGCGTGCTCGACCGCAACGCCGAAGGTGCGCAGGCCGTAGCGGACGAGATCGGCGGCCTGGCGCTCGTGGCGAACGTCGCGGACAGCGAGGCGTTCGGCGCGCAGCTGGAGCGTGCGGCGGACGAGCTGGGCGGGCTGCGTGGTCTGGCGAACAACGCCGGCATCGGGAACCTGAAGGCCTTCGAGTCCTACACGGACAAGGAGTTCGACCTGATCTTCAAGGTCAACGTGTCGAGCACCTTCTACGGCATGCGCGCTGCGGCTCCCCTGATCCGTGCCAGCGGTGGCGGCGCGATCGTCAACGTCGGCAGCGTGTCCGGCGTGCGCGCGACCCGCGGCGAGGCGCCGTACTCCGCGGCCAAGGCGGCGGTGTCGATGCTCTCGTCGGCCGCCGCGCTCGAGCTGGCTCCCGACATCCGCGTGAACTGCGTGTCGCCCGGCTTCATGCACACCGCGCTCAACGACGTGCTCGCCAGCGACCCCGCCGCACGCGCGTCGATCGAGTCGGGCACCCCGCTCGGGCGGGTCGGCACCGCGCAGGACGTCGCCGAGCTGATGGCCTTCCTGCTGTCGGACCGCGCGAGCTACCTGACGGGGCAGAACCTGGTCCTCGACGGCGGCTCGCTGCTGCCGTCGTCGCAGATGGACGAGGTGCTCACGCCGCTCATGCGCCAGCTCAGCGGCGGCTGAGCGTCACCGCGACCCCCTCTCGCGCGTCCGCCGCCGCGCACCGTGACGCCGGGCTGGGTGGATCTTCCTGATCCGTTCGGCCCACGGGACGTCGACGCGCGTGCATGACAAGCTGGGTCCGTCCGGTGGTGGCTGTGCCACCGGGCGACCGGTTCCGGGTGGCTGGCTCGGGACCCGCAGCACCTCGGACGGCGGGTCCGCGGGCGAGGCACCGGTCGGCGGGCCGGGGACGGGCGGAGTCGGATGGGCGAGCACGTGGGACCGGACGGGGCGTTGCGCCCCGCGGTCGCGAGCCAGCGGTGGGTGTCGCTGCCGGTGCTGGACCTGCGGGTCCCGCTGTCGCGCTGCTACCTCGCGCTGTCCCTGGTCGTCCTGAACGTCATCGACGTGCTGCTGACCAAGGCGGTGCTCGATCGCGGCGGCATCGAGGGCAACCCGTTGATGCAGGACCTCATGGCCGGCTTCGCCGCACCGATCGGGGTCAAGGCCGCCGTGGCGGCGGTGGCGGGGCTGCTGCTGATGATGTGCCCGATCGAGTCGAAGCTCGCGACGCGCGCGGTCGCGGGCGTCGCCGGGCTCTACCTGGCCATCGTCGTGTGGAACGCGAGCCTGCTCGGCTACCTGCTCGTCACGGGGTCCTGAGAACTAGAACCTGTTGCAGTTCCGGCCTGACAGGTCGTCAGGGGCGGGTCTACCATCGGCCGCGAGGGCGCCGTCGTCGGGCGGCGCACAGGGGGTGGTTCCGATGGCCGAGGACAACAGCACCGGTACGCCGCTGGAGGAGATCCCGAAGATCATCTCCGTCGACGACCACGTGATCGAGCCGGCCGACGTGTGGACGTCCCGCCTGCCGTCGAAGTACTCCGACGTCTGGCCGCGCACGGTGCAGGAGCGCGGCCACATGAAGTTCGTCGGTGGCGTCTTCTCCTACGAGCCAGCGGACGACGGGGACCTGTGCGACTGGTGGCTCTACGAGGACAAGAAGATCCCCCAGACGCGCCTGTCCGCCGCGGTCGGCTTCGACCGGGACGAGGTCAAGGTCGTGGGCATCACCTACGAGGAGATGCGTCGGGGCTGCTGGGACCCGGTCGCCCGCCTCGAGGACATGGACGCCAACTGGACCGAGGCCCAGATGAGCTTCCCGTCCTTCCCACGCTTCTGCGGCCAGACCTTCATGGAGGCCCAGGACAAGGAGCTGTCCGACCTGTGCGTGAAGGCGTACAACGACTGGATGGTCGAGGAGTGGTGCGCCGGCTCCGGTGGCCGCCTGATCCCGCTCACCATCATCCAGCTCTGGGACGCCGAGCTCGCCGCCGCCGAGATCCGCCGCAACGCCGAGCGTGGCGTCAAGGCGGTGTGCTTCAGCGAGATCCCGCCGTACCTCGGTCTGCCGTCCATCCACGGCGACTACTGGGAGCCCTTCTTCCGGGCCTGCGCCGAGACGGGCACCGTCATCAACATGCACATCGGGTCCAGCTCCCGCATGCCATCCACGTCCGAGGACGCGCCGGCCGCGGTCGGTTCGACGTTGACCTTCGGCAACGCCATGTCGTCGATGACCGACTGGCTCTACTCGGGCTGGCTGGCGAAGTTCCCGACGTTGAAGATCGCCTACTCCGAGGGCCAGATCGGCTGGATCCCCTACATCCTCGAGCGCGCCGACAAGGTGTGGGAGGACAACCGTGCCTGGGGCGGGTTCGGCGACAAGGTCCCCGAGCCGCCGTCGACCTACTACTACCGCCAGATGTACGGCTGCTTCTTCGACGACGAGTACGGCCTGGACAACCTGACCAAGGTCGGCGTCGACCGCATCTGCTTCGAGACGGACTACCCGCACTCGGACAGCACGTGGCCACACTCGCGCGAGACGGCGCACAAGCTGATGGGCCACCTACAGCCCGACGTCGTGCGCAAGCTCATGCGCGGCAACGCGATCGAGATGCTCGACCTGGACTTCGAGGCCTGACGGTCCCGACCGTCACGCTCCGCCGGGTCGGCTCGCTCCACTCCGATCCGCTCCTCTGCACTCCGCTCCTCTCCAGCGATCTCCCCCGACCGGCCCACACGAAGGACCACGCATGTCTGACTCCACGTACCGCCTGACGATCAACGGCGAGTCCGTCGAAGGTGCCGCCGGCACCTACGACATCATCAACCCCGCGACCGAAGAGGTCGCCGGTCGGGCTCCCGAGGCGAGCGTCGAGCAGGCGAACGCGGCGGTCGACGCCGCGGCGGACGCGTTCGAGTCGTGGTCGCGCACCTCGCCGGAGGAGCGCGCCGCGTTGCTGAACCGAGCGGCCGACCTGATCGAGGAGCACCGCAAGGAGATCGTCCCGGTCCTCCAGTCCGAGACGGGAGCGACCACCAACACGGTGAAGTCGATGCAGTTCTTCCCGGCGACCGCCCGCCTGCGTCGGTACGCGAAGGGCGCGCTGCGCACGCACATCGACCCGCTGCCGCCGGCCGTCATGCCGACGACCCCGCTGGCCCCCGGTGGCCTCATCTCGGCGGCGGTGCACCGCGCGCCGGTCGGCGTCGTCACGTGCATCACCTCGTACAACGTCCCGATGACGAACATGTCGGGCAAGATCGGCCCCGCCCTCGCCATGGGCAACACGGTGGTCATCAAGCCGGCGCCGCAGGACCCGTTGGGCGTGTTGCGCATGGTCGAGATCATGAACGAGGCGGGCTTCCCGCCCGGCGTCGTCAACGTGGTCACGGGCAAGGAGATCGCCCCGTCCGAGGCGGTCGTCGCCCACCCCCGCACCGACATGGTCTCGTTCACCGGGTCGACCGGCGTCGGCCAGCACATCGGTTCGGTCTGCGGCTCGCAGATGAAGCGACAGCTGATGGAGCTGGGTGGCAAGGGTGCCTGCATCGTCTTCGACGACGCGGACCTGCGCACCGCCATCGGCGGCATCTCGTCGGTGTGGGGCTTCCACTCCGGCCAGATCTGCACCTCGCCGACGCGCGTCATCGTGCAGCGCGGCGTCTACGACCAGCTCGTCGGCGGCCTGCAGCAGGCGGCCGGCCACATGAAGGTCGGCGACCCGACCGACCGCGAGACCGTCGTCGGTCCTGTCATCTCGGCGGCACACCGCGCCCGCATCGAGGGCTACATCGAGACGGGCGTCGCCGAGGGTGCGACCGTCGCAGTGGGCGGCTCACGGCCCGACATCGAGAAGGGCTTCTACGTCGCCCCGACGCTGCTCGTCGACTGCACGAACGAGATGACGCCGGTGCGCGAGGAGCTCTTCGGCCCCGTGGTCGTGGTCGTGCCCTTCGACGACGAGGACGAGGCCGTCGCCATCGCGAACGACAGCGACTACGGCCTGTACAGCTACGTGTTCTCGAAGGACACCGGTCGTGCGTTCAACGTCGCCCAGCGCCTGCGGTCCGGCAACGTCGGCATCAACACGCTGCAGCGCAACCACGAGGCCCCCTTCGGCGGCTTCAAGCAGTCCGGCGTCGGCCGCGACGGCGGCGACTACGGCCTGGACGCCTACTCCGAGATCCAGTCGATCGTCTGGCCCGGCTGACCGCTCAGCGGCCGCTGCCGCTCCCTCTGAGATCCCCAAAGATTTCCGGAGAACTTCCGCGAAAAGTGTCAGAACCCGTCAGGCGGGTGCTCTGGACCTCCGTACGGCGACGACGGGTCGCCGACGGAACAAGGAGCACACGCCATGTCGGAGACCACGAACACCACCACCGCCCGCAGCACCCGCCTCACCGTCGCCCGCCGGGCCGGCCTCTTCCTGGTCGGCACCGCCGGTGCGCTCACCCTCACCGGCACGCTCGCCGGGACCGCCTCGGCCTTCACGCCTCCGGCGCCCCAGCCGAACCTGCCGATCGCCCAGCCGGCCGACGAGCCCCAGCCCCCGATCGGGCCGCTGGTGATCGCCCTGCCCGAGCAGCCCGGTCCCGGGTTCGACGGCCCGGACCAGGTGGCGCAGCCGCTGCCGACGCCGGACCCCCACCCGGCGCCGACGCCGCAGGGTCCGACCGACCTGGCCGATGCGCCGGCCGATCCGGGGCTGCCCGGTCCGGACGACTTCACCAACGGCGAGGACGAGCCCGGCCTGCCCGGTCCGGACGACTTCACCAACGGTGACGACGACCCCGGCTTCGGTGGTCCGGACGACTTCACGAACGGTGAGGACGAGCCCGGTCTGCCCGGTCCGGACGACTTCACCAACGGTGACGGCGGCCCGGTCGATCCCGAGCCCCAGCCCACCGACGTCGACGGCACCGACGTCGGCGAGGGCGCCGAGGTCGAGTCGACCTCGACCGAGGAGTCGGCCGTCGCCGACGAGGCACCCGCCTCGAGCCTGGCCTTCACCGGTGGCGAGCTCGCCGGCCTGACCGCCGGCCTGGCGCTGCTCGGCGTCGGTGCCGCCGCCGTCGGTGGCACGGCGATCGCCCGCCGCCGCCGTGAGGCCGAGCAGGCCTGAGC
>JAFAFZ010000609.1 GCA_023423215.1 Actinomycetes bacterium | reverse complement strand
CAGATCCGGACCGGCGCGACGAGCTTCGAGCGGCTGCGCTTCCTCCAGACGGCGATCCCCCAGTTCTTCCAGGCCTCGATGCTCGGCGCCGCGGTGCTCAGCCTGCTGCTCATCATCAACAGCTCCGCCGGCGCGGACCTGGCCGCCATCGGCGCGATCGTCCTGCTGCTCATCCGGTCGATGTCCTCGGCGCAGCAGCTCGTCACGGCCCACCAGCGCGTGGTCGAGTACCGCGCCTTCGCCGTCACCCTGAACGAGGTCATCGAGTCGTTCCGCGTCGAGGAGCGCACCGCGGGCCACGAGCTCCCCCCGACGCTGACGCCGCTGCGCCTGTCGGACGTGCGCTTCAGCTACGACGGCGCGAACGACGTGCTCAAGGGCCTCGACGTCGAGCTGCGCGCCGGCGAGATCGTCGGCGTCGTCGGCCCGTCGGGCGCCGGCAAGTCGACGCTGGTCGAGCTGCTCCTCCGGCTCCGTCTGCCGACCGCCGGCGAGATCACCTGCGACGGCGTGGCGATCGAGGACGTCGACACCTCGGAGTTCGCGCGCCGGGTCGCCTTCGTTCCCCAGCAGCCCCAGCTCATCGCAGGGACCGTCGCCGAGAACGTCGACCTGTTCCGCGACCTGCCGCCCGAGCGGCTGCGCCGGGCGGTCGAGCAGGCGCGGCTCGGCGACGAGGTCGACGCCCTGCCCGAGGGCATGGCCACACGCCTCTCGCCGGACGACCGGGCGATGTCGGGCGGGCAGCGCCAGCGGCTGACCATCGCGCGGGCGCTGGCCGGCGATCCCGAGATCATCGTGCTGGACGAGCCGACGAGCGCACTGGACACCGTCTCCGAGAACGCGGTGCGCAGCACGCTGGCCGAGCTGCCCGAGGACCGGCTCGTGATCATCGTGGCGCACCGGTACTCGACGCTGCGGTCCTGCACCCGGATCCTCGTGCTCGGCGACGGTCGCGTCGACATCGACGCGACCCCGGACGAGGTCGCGGCACGCTCGGACTTCTTCCGGGCGATGGTCGCCGAGAGCCCCTGAGCCCGCGGGCCCGGCAGCGCCGCGCGGCCCGCCGGGGTCGGCGTGCTCCGACTCAGCCGGTGATGCCGCGGGCCTCGCACCACGCGGCGAACATGACGACGTCCCACAGCTCGTAGGCCAGGTTGCGCGCACCGCTGCGGTGCGTCGCCCACGCCTGCTCCACGAGCGTCGTGTCCAGGTACGACGCGACGACCGCTGAGCGCAGCCGCTCCTCGGCCCAACCCGACAGCGGACCGCGCAGCCACTCCTCGAGCGGCAGTCCGAAGCCCGCCTTGGGTCGATCCACCAGCGCCGTCGGCACGTGGCGTGCGAGCACCTGGCGCAGCGGCCACTTCGAGCGGCCTTCGCGCAGCACGAGGTCGGTCGGCATCGAGAGCGCGAGCTCGACGACCGGACGGGCGAGCAGCGGGACGCGCGCCTCGAGCGAGACCGACATCGACGCGCGGTCGACCTTGGTGAGGATGTCGTCGGGCAGGTAGGTCGCGGCGTCCACCGCCTGGAGCCGTCCGACCAGGTCGTCGGCGGCAGGCCAGCGCGACGGCGAGGCCGCCAGCGACGCGGGTTCGTGCGCGCCACGGACCAGGCGGTCGGGTTCGTCCCAGTGGGTCACCAGGCGCAGGTACAGCTCCTCGGGCGAGGAGACCCCTGCGACGTCGACGAGCTTGGCGACCTTGACCCCCGCCATGCGGGGCCGCCGCCGCTCGGGCACCAGCCGGCTGAACCGATCCCACGCGTCGGGCGGCACCCGACCCACGAGCCCGCCGCCGGTCCGTCGCACGGCGAGGGGCACCCGGTCCAGCTGGCGCCACACCCGTGGCACCCAGACGTGGCGGTTGTAGCCGGCGAAGAGCTCGTCGCCGCCGTCGCCCGAGAGCGCCACGGTGACGCGCGTGCGGGCGAGCTCGCTCACGAGGGTGGTCGGCACCTGCGAGGAGTCGGCGAACGGCTCGTCGTAGATCCCGCCGAGCCGGTCGATGACCGCGAGGACCTCGGCGTCGGTCACCACCAGCTCGTGGTGGTCCGTGCCCAGGTGCGCCGCGACCGCGCGGGCGGACGAGGACTCGTCGAAGCGTGCGTCCGTCGAACCGATCGTGAAGGTCTGCACCGGGTGCGAGGACTCCTGCTGGGCCAGCGCCACGACGGTCGAGCTGTCGATGCCACCGGAGAGGAACGCACCCACCGGCACATCCGCGACGAGACGCTGGGCGACCGAGGTGCGCAACCGCCGCTCGAGCTCGTCCACCGCGGCACCGGGACCGCCGACGAAGGGGCCGCGGCGGGCGACGACGTCGGCCAGCGACCAGTACGGCTCGGGATCGCCGACGGAGCCGTCCGGCGCGACGGTCACGACCGTTCCCGGCGGCACCTTGGACACGTCGCGGTAGATCGTCCACGGCGTCGGCACGTACTTGAAGCGGAAGAACGACGAGAGCGCGTCGCGGTCCAGCGTCGGATCGAAGTCGGGGTGTGCCGCCAGGGCGTCGAGCGTCGAGCCGAACACCAGCTCGCCGGTGGGCAGCCGCCCGTGGTGCAGCGGCTTCTCCCCCATGCGGTCGCGCACGAGGTGCAGCCGACGCTCCTGTCGGTCCCAGAGCGCGAACGCGAACATGCCGTCGATGCGCTCCAGCGTCGGGAGCAGCCCCCACCGTGCGATCGCCTCGAGCAGCGCCTCGGTGTCCGAGGTGCCCCGCAGTCGCACCTCCGCCGCGTGCAGGTCGGCGACCAGCGAGGCGTGGTCGTAGATCTCGCCGTTGTAGGTCAGGACCCAGCGGCCGTCCGCCGAGTGCATCGGCTGGTGGCCCGTCTCGGACAGGTCGAGCACCGCCAGGCGACGGTGGCCGAACGCGACCCCGGACGTCTCGTCGACCCACACCCCGTGCCCGTCCGGACCACGGGTGAGCATGCGGTCGGCCATGGCGCCCACCAGGCGTGCGGTGCGGTCCGCAGGGCGCGACGCCCGCAGGTCCCACAGGCCGACGATCCCGCACATCAGCGGGCTCCGCCGGTGGAGGCGAGCGCGGCGTAGCGGTCCTCCTGGACGCGGATCGCGGCGCGGGCGTCGAAGCGGCGAGACCCGGCGAGCGCGGCGTCGCCGAGCCGGTGTCGCAGCGCGGCGTCGCCCACCACCCGGGACAGCGCCGCCGCCAGCGCGCCGG
>JAFAFZ010000448.1 GCA_023423215.1 Actinomycetes bacterium | reverse complement strand
CTGCAGACGTCGTTCACGGCGACGATCAACGCCGAGACCTACACGATGCAGGTCACCGCTCCGGCGACCGGGACCTTGGCGCTCGGCGACGGTCCCCGGCTGCCCGACGTCACCGCCGGGGACGTCCTCGGCACCATCACGGACGAGACGGGGAGCTCGGTGCCGGTCACCGCGCCGAAGTCCGGAGTCCTCACCGGCAACTACGCACAGCCGGGCGAACGCGTCGAGCGGGGCCAGCTGCTCGCGCGGATCCTCACGCCGCCAGACCCCGGTACGCCGATCGTGCTCGTCACCTACCTGCCCGCCAGCCAGCTGCGGGACCTGCCGGTCGGCAGCTCGGTGCAGGTGGTGATCGAAGACCCCGCCACCGGGCGCTCCCACGAGACCGACGGGACGGTGGCCTACCTGGGCAGCACCCCGGTCGACGAGGGGATCATGTCGGGCACCTCGCTCTCGGACGCCCTCGTCGAGCAGTGGATGGACGAGGCCGGCGGCGTGCCGTACCCGGTGGGCATCACCGTCCCGGCCTGGGACGCGGACGCCGTCGGGTTCGTCCCGATGGGCGGACAGATCGCGAGTGTCACGCGGACCTACGGCGAGGCCCACCCGCTCAGCATCCTCCTCGGCGGAGGACGATGACTGCGCCGTCGGCGATCGACGGCTCCACGTCGATCGCGTCGCCGACGACGTCCGCCCCGCGGACGGAGCCGGCCATGGCGCGCGTGCCCGTCGTCCTGCAACAGGCGTCGGCGGAGTGCGGGGCGGCGTGCCTCGGCATGGTCCTCGCGCGCCACGGTCGGTGGGTGCCGCTGGACCGCCTACGTGAGGACTGCGGCGTCGACCGCAACGGGGCATCGCTCCAGGACATCGTCCGTGCAGCGTCGGAGCACGGGCTCGCCCACGAGGCCCACTTCGGTGACGTCGCCTCCCTCGACGGCCTCGCCGTGCCGGCCATCATCTGGTGGGAGCGCAACCACTTCGTGGTGCTCGAAGGTGCGAGCCAGGGCCGCTTCCACATCGCGGATCCGGCACGCGGCCACTGCACGCTCGACTGCGCCGAGTTCGAGGCCGCGTACTCCGGGGTCGCAGTGATCCTTCGGGCCACCGAGGCGCTCGTTCCGCTCGGGGGGCCCTACCGCACGTCGCGCAGCCTGGGCCGACGGCTGGCGCACAGCCGCGCGGGTGTCGCCTTCGCCGCGATCGCCGGTGTCGTCGCCATGCTCCTGGGCATCCTCGTCGGTCCGCTCAACGAGGTGTTCGTCGACGACATCCTGGGTCTGGACCGTCGCGACCTGCTCCCGGCGCTGATCGCCGTGACGCTGGCCATCGGACTGTTCCAGGGTGGCCTGACCCTGCTCCAGTTCGGCGTGCTGGCGCGCCTGCAGGCCAAGTTCACCCTGGTCGGCACCGTGGACGTGCTCGACCGGCTCGTCCGGCTCCCGGTGCTCTTCTACCTGGCCCGGTCCCCGGGCGACCTGAGCCAGCGCGTCACCTACAGCGCGCAGGTCGCGCAGCTGCTGGCAGGGCAGGTCGCGTCGTCGGCCATCGCGCTGCTCGCCGTGGCCGGCTACGCCGTCCTGCTGCTCTCCTACAGCTGGCTGATCGGGCTCGTGGTGCTCCTGCTCGCCGCCGTGAACGCCGTGGTGCTGCGGGCACTGCAGCGTCGTCGCACCGAGCAGCAGGGCCGGCTGCTCAAGCAGCAGAACCGGATCTACGGCACCACGACCGAAGCCATCCACGACATCGAGACGCTGAAGGCGAGCGGACGAGAGGACGAGGTGCTCGCCGACCTGGTCGGCCAGCAGACGTCGCTCGTCAACTCGAGCGCGTCGCTGACCACGTCGTCGGCCGTGCTGGCCGCGCTGCCGCCGACGCTCGGCGCGCTGACGGCGGCATCCGTGCTCGTCCTGGGTGGCTACCTCACGATCCACGGGTCCTTCTCGGTCGGTCAGCTGCTCGCGGTCCAGGCGCTCGCGCTCGGGCTCAACGCACCGGTCCGCTCGCTCATGGCGACCGGCAGCCGGCTGCAGATCATCACCGCGAACCTCGTCGCACTCGACGACGTGCTGTCCAACGACGTCGACCCGCGCTTCGACCGCCCGGCCCTGATCGCGTCCGACGAGGTGGTCGAGGTGTCCGGCCGGCTGCAGCTCGAGCAGGTGACGTTCTCGTACGGACCCAGCGCCGAGCCGGTCGTGCGCGACCTCGACCTCGAGGTCCGCCCCGGGCACCACGTCGCGCTCGTCGGCGTCTCGGGGTCGGGCAAGTCCACGATCGGGAACCTGGCCGCCGGGCTGCTCACGCCGCAGCACGGACGGGTCCTCTACGACGGGCGGCCCTTGGCGGAGCACCCGATCCCCGTGATCGAGCGGTCGGTGGCCAAGGTCGATCAGCGCATCGTGCTCTTCCAGGGCACCGTGCGCGACAACGTGACGCTGTGGGACAGCACGATCCCGGAGTCCGACGTCGTGGCCGCCCTTGCCGACGCCCAGGTCTTCGACGACGTGCTCGCCCGGGAAGGCTCCCTCGACGCAGTGGTCGAGGAGGACGGACGCAACTTCAGTGGCGGTCAGGCCCAGCGCATCGAGATCGCCCGGGCGCTGGTCCGCAACCCCCGGCTGATCATCCTGGACGAGGCCACCAGCGCGCTCGATGACGTCACCGAGCAGCTCGTCGACGAGGCCATCCGACGTCGAGGGATGGCGGCGCTGATCATCGCCCACCGGCTCAGCACCATCCGCGACGCCGACGAGATCGTGGTGCTCGGCGTCGGCGGCGCCGTGCTCGAACGGGGGACCCACGACGACCTGATGCGTCGTGGCGGTGCGTACGCACGGATGGTCGCTGACGCGGACGAGGGCGGCGATGTCGGCAGCTGAGGCGGTGGACCAACAGGACGTGGACCGCGAGCCGGACGATCGACGGGACCGGGCCATGCAATCGGTCGCCGAGTCGCGTGCCGTCGCCGACCGCGCGCTGGATCGAGCGATCTGGGCAGCGGGGTCGCTCCAGGAGCTCGGCACGACCCTCGACCCCGATCCGCTGGTCGCGGCGATCTCCCGGCTCGGCGCGCTCCAAGGGTTCACCGTCACGCCGCCGACGCCGCTCGAGCTCGCCGCCAGCACCGACGCGCTGCGGACCATCGCCCACCGGTCGGGTCTGCGCTACCGGACGGTCCACCTGCAGGGCGACTGGCGGGCGGCCGGCGTCGTTCCGCTCCTGGGGTTCCTGCGAACCGAGGCCGACGCCGGCGTCGACGCCAGGGGGAGCGCGGAGCCGGTCGTCCTGGTGCGCTCGCGCAGCGGGTACCGCATCCAGCGCGTGCACGACCCGCGCCCCGTCGCGCTGACCGACGAGCTCGCGGATCGTCTCCTGCCCGACGCGGTCGAGCTCGTGACCCCGCTGCCGGCGGGTCGTGCGGCGTCGCGGCGCGACCTCGTCGGTCAGGCCCTCGTCGACTCGCGCGGCCGCCTGCTGCTCGTGCTCGCCATGAGCCTGGGCGTGACGGCCTTCGGGCTCGTGACGCCCGTCCTCACCCAAGCGATCCTCGGCCGGATCGTGCCCGACGACGACACCGGCCTGCTGGTGGTCGCCGGTGCAGCACTCGTCGCCGCGGCGGCGGGCACGTTCGTCTTCCTGCTCGTGCAGGCCTTCGCCGTGTCGGGCATCGCCCAGCGAGCGTCCCGCAGCCTCCAGTCGGCGATGTCGGACCGGCTGCTGTCGCTCCCCGCGCAGTTCTTCCGCCGCTACTCGAGCGGCGACCTGGCCGTGCGGGTGCTGTCCGCGGACGGACTGACGGCGGTCCTGGGCGTGCAGGTGGTGGCCTCGGTCATGGCCGCCGTGTTCGCGCTGGTGTACGTCGTGGCGATGATGGTCTACGACGTCCGCCTGGGCCTGGCGGGCGCCGCAGTGCTCGCCGCGACGGCTGCCGTCCTGCTCGTCGGCGCCCGCTCCCTCGGCCGCCTGCTGCAGACGTCCATGGACGCCACCCGCGCCGCGAACGGGTGGCTGGTCCAGATGCTCAACGGCATCGCCAAGATCCGCCTGGCACACGCCGAGGAGCGGATGGCGGCCAGGTACCTCGAGCACGTGCGCAGCATCCTGGTCGCCGAGTCACGACAGACGCTCGTGTCCGGCAGGCTCGCCGCCTGGGTCGTCTGCGCCGCGTCCGCTGCGCCGGCGCTCTACTACGTGGTCGTCATGAGGACGTGGACGGGATCGACGCCGAGCGTGACCTCGACGACCTTCATCGCCTTCTTCAGCGCGGCGTCCCTCGCGTTCACCGCCGTCGCCGGATTGTCGGCCGCCGTACCGGCCCTGGCCGGCCTCGGCCCGACCTACGGCCTGCTCCGTCCGATCCTCGACGAACTCCCGGAGGCCACGAGCGGCTCGCTGAGCCCGGGTCGCCTCACCGGCCAGATCCGCTTCGACCACGTGTCGTTCGGGTACGGCGACCACGGTCCGACGGTCCTGCGCGACCTGTCCTTCGACGTGGCGGCGGGGTCGATGGTGGCACTCGTCGGCCCGTCCGGCGCCGGCAAGTCCACCGTCGCTCGGCTCATCATGGGCTTCGAGCGGCCCACCAGCGGCCGCATCCTCTTCGACGGTCGGGACCTGGCCAGCCTGGATCCCGTGCTGGTGCGCCGCCAGATCGGCGCCGTGATCCAGAACGGTCGCGTCTCGCGCGTTAGCGTCCTGCGGAACATCCTGGGGCCGGCGTCCACCGACGAGGCCGCCGCGTGGGCCGCAGCGGAGACGGCCGCCGTCGCGGACGACATCCGCGCCATGCCCATGGGCATGCACACGATCGTCGACGCCGACAGCATCTCGGGCGGCCAGGCCCAGCGCCTGCTCATCGCACGCGCGCTGGTCTCGCGGCCCGCGATCGTGCTGCTCGACGAGGCGACCAGCGCCCTGGACAACCACGCGCAAGCGGCCGTCGCCGACACCCTCACCAACTTGGGCTGCACGCGCCTCGTCGTCGCGCACCGGCTGTCCACGATCCGATCCGCCGACCTGATCCTGGTCATCGACGCCGGCCAGGTCGTCGAGGCCGGGACCTACGACGAGCTGTTCGACCACGGTGGCCTCTTCACCCGCCTGGCGCAACGGCAGCTGAGCTGAGAGGTCCGGTGTTACCGTGCGCCATGACCTCAGATGCGGGTGATCCCGACTCCCTTTCCACCCGCGTCGCAGAGCGTGTCGCAGCCGATCCGGCCTTCCGGGCGTACCTGATCACTGACCCGCGCGCCGCCATCAGCAGCGTGCTCGGCATACAGATCCCCGATGGCGTCGAGATCACGGTGCACGAGAGCACCCCGACGCACGTACACCTGGCCCTTCCCCCGTACGAGCCGGCGTCGGACGATGACCTGGGCGCGATCTCGGGCGGTGGTTCGACGTGGACCGGTCGCAATCCGACCTCGGGGATCACCAAGAGCGTCAACTAGGGGCGTCGGTCGACGTCGTCCGCCGCCTCAGGTGTGCGGGTCAGCGGGCTCGGTCTGTCGCACCATGGCCCACCGCAGCGTGGCCTGCGCGTAGGCCGACCAGTCCGACCCGGAGTGGTCGCCGCCCGCGTGCGCCCACCCCTCATGGGCGGCGTGCTCGTCGGGAAACAGCGAGCGCATGTGCTCGGCGCAGTGCTCCTCGTAGGCGGTCCGCACCACGTCGGGCCCGAGCGCCCGCCACCGGTCGAAGGTCAGTCCGTTCGGTCGCGTGTTGTGCCGGGGCGACTGGCCGATGCGGGAGGGCGGGAGCCCGAGGAAGCTCGCCAGCCGATGCGATGCGCCGTCGAGCGCCCCCGTGGTGAGCACCAGCGTGCGGTCGCGCGGTAGGTGCTCGCGCATCCTCGACATGTGGGCTCCCCACGCCTGCATGGCCCGCACCAGCAGCCGCTCGTCAGACACACCGTCGTCCCGCCACGGGTCCGCCTCGCCGAGGAAGTGCCGACGGAAGGTCGCCTCCCACGGCTCGATGCTCCGGCGGCGCAGCCGAGCATCGACGGCACGTCGGTACTCCATGTCGAGCAGCGACTGCGTCCACGGTCGGACGTCCCGCACGACGTGGACGAACCGGGCGGTGCGGAACCGATTCGCCAGCACATCCGCGAGCCAGTGCAGCGAGGTGCACACATCGAGCTCGAGGACGGGATCCTCGAGACGAGGGCCGATCATCTCCATCGCGCGGCGAGAGTCGATCCGGCCCTCGGCACGCTCGATGCCCCAGTAGCTCAGGCTGGGCATGTCACGTTCGTGCGCGCACCGGTAGCCGCCGAGCATCTCGCTGATGGTGGTCGACCCTGTCTTCGGCAGACCGACGTAGTACGCCTGAAAGCGCAGGAACTCCGGGGGCGGTGGGTCGCCGGCGTCGACCACTGCTCCCTCTGCTCCTTGGCTCGGCACTGGCTGCATCGTCAGGAGTGTTCACGAGTCGTGGCCGCTGCGTGCGGACCAGGGGCTGGGGCTGTTCGGGCTGGTCCGCGGCGACTCAGTGGCGCGTGTCCTCGCAGGAGTCCAGTGCGTACGCCGCCTTCGGGTCGCGCATGAGTCGCCGCAACCGCTCGGATGTCGCGGCGTCGACATCCGGGTCGCTCGAGCCGCGCTCGCCCTGCTGGTGCGCCAGGCGCACGTAGTCGACGTTGACGCCGATGCGGTTGGCGGCGCTGGCGTTCGCGCCTCCTCCGTGCACGGTCCTGGGTGTGTAGATCAGGACCGAACCCCGGGGCATCGCTGCGGCGACGGTGTGCTCGGCGCTCAGCCCGGGCACGTCGGCGTCGGCCACCGCGTCCATGCCGAGTGCGACGCGGGTGGCGCCGTTTGTGTCGGTGAAGTCGGTGAGCGCCCAGATGGTCGACAGCTCGACGTCGAGCTGCTCGGGGAGTCCGAGGGTGTCGAGCGACCACTGATCGCGGTGCAGCATCTGTGCGGTCTCGCCGGGTCCGATGCAGATCGCTTGCGCCAGGTGCAGCCGGTGTCGCTCCCTCGGAGCCGACCGGACGGCGTCGAGGACGTCGAGGACCAGATCGTTGGCGATGAGCTCGACCGAGCTCGGGGTCGTGGTGAGCAAGGAAGCGGGGCGGCGTGTGCGAACTCCCTCGAACTCGTTGCGACCCAGCCGCCTCGTCGCCAGGTGCGGTGCCAGCTCGGTGAGGAAACGGTCGCAGAGCTCCTCGGAGGCGAGTCGCTCGACGATGACGGCACCGTCCGAGCGCACGACAGCTGCGACCTCGGCTGGGTCGGCTCGAGCATCGAGGCGGCGGAGATCGGCGGCCATCGGGTCATCCTCGCGCCGTGCGGTTCTCGGCTTCGGCGACCAGCGTGGGGAGATGTCTCGGTGGCGACCGTTACTCTCCGGCGTGTGAGCACCCCTTCCCCGGCCTCCACCGATGAGCCCGTGGTCGAGGGTTCATCGGTCGAGTGGGGGCGGTGGCTGTCGGTTCGCGACCTGCCGGGGGCGTACCCAAACCTGGCGCTCGTCTACGACGTGTTCGCCCGGACCGTGGTCCCGCCGAGCAGGTTCTGGGTGCGGGGTGACGAGGCGGTGCGCGGGGCGATCGACGGGATGCGCCCCGAGCTGGCGCACTTCTTCGGGAACCTGACGCAGGTGGTGCTCGGCCTCCTCGGCCTCGACCCGACCCAGCACGAGGTCGAGTGCTGGAGCAACCGTACGTACAGCGTCGGATCGCAGGTCGAGCTCCACGTGGACAACGACGAGGTGGCCCGGGCGGCGTCAGGTGTCGTCACGACACCGCAGTACGGCGCGATCTACTACGTCGGCGGCTCGGAGGGGGTGGGAGGTACGTGGTTCCGGCCGCCCCTGACCGAGGTCGACCGGGACCCGGATCTGTTCCAGCGACCGGACTTCGGCCGGGTCATCGAGCGTGACGGCGTGGCCGTGCCGTTCGTCCCCGGCCGGCTGATCGTGTTCGACGGACGGACGCCCCACTGCCCGATGCCGTTCGCACCGGTTCGGCGGCCTCGGGTGGCACTGCTGTGCAACATCTGGCCGCGAGGGATGCGGTTCCCCCGCTGACCTGCTCGACGGGCGGCAGGTGGCCGAGGCCGAGTGTCGCCGGAGGTGGTTGCAGCGGCGGGACCAAGCTCATTGCCCGACGGGTCTGAACAGAGCCCGAGAGGAGAATCGAACTCCTGACCTGCTGTTTACAAGGCGTCCTTGGACCGTCCACACCGTGAGGCTGCGTCGACTGTAACCCCAAAACCCAAGGGTCTCGCGTCCACGCCGTGCCGCCGGATCCACCCGATTCGGCCCCGCGGATTAGCAGGGGATTAGCAGGTGGACGAGCGTCCGTTCGCTGTCGCTGGGGCGCCGATTGGCTCCCGAGCCACTCGGCGTTGGGTGATCTGTCTGCCACCTACTACTCGGCTGGGCTGCTGACCAGGCTCCCTTGGCGCTGCTCCAAGGCCGACCCCAACCCGGCCCTCCACGTCGGACGTGGTCGGTCGAGGCTAATGCGGCCCTACGCCAGGCGATTGAGCACAGCCTCGGCCTCGATGCCGTCCTTAAGCGCTTCGGTCAATCATCCGCGAACTTGTATCTGTCGAACATCGACGTCCATCGATTCTGCGGAATGAGGTTGTCGTGCTGCATCCGCCCTACGACGATGCCGGGCGCCACGCCGATCTCCTCGGCGAACGCCACAACGTCCTCCGCCGTGCGGAGACCCGGGAGACGAGCAGCGTCAGCCGGAGGGATCAGCGTCCGGGACGCGAATGCGTCCGCCTCGCGCTCCAGCTTCTTCTCGATTCCCGACGACGCGCCGCTGTCGATGAACGTCTCCTTCTTGCTGTGACGGATCACGTGACCAAGCTCGTGGAAGAACGTGAACCAGAAGACGTCGTTACGGCGATAGCGGAAGCTCATCGCAATCATCGCCTTATCCGGCGACAGCCACCTCGTCGCCCCGTTCACCCTGCACTTCGGAAGCTCTTTCACGACGACGACGGCGATACCCACGGAGGCGGACAACTCGCGAAGCGGCTCTAGCCACTGAGTGCCCCGCAGCGTGCTGAGGTGCCGCATCTTGCCAACTACCTCTCGACACGCGACGAGGTCGAAGGGGGCCGTCTCGATGGTCGCAGCCTCTCGTTCGGCGAGTCGCAGCCAGGAGGCAAGCGCTGCGTCGCTCGGTTCGAACGCGTTCGACAGCCGGTACAGCGACGGTTGCATCGACACGGCACCTAGTGCGTGGACGTCCGCAACACCGAAGAACCGCAGCAACTCGCGTAGCTTGTCGACCTTCGTTCTCGCCGCGGGAACCGCCCCGCGCCGCTCCAACTCTGCGTAGGGAAAGCGGTCAACCACGCCTACGTGATCGGCTAGATCAGCGGTCTCGACGAGGCGCTGCTTGGCGCTCTGGAAGTTGGCGTCCAGCTGCAGCCAGTACCGGGACGGGATGGACGTCACCATCTCGAAGGCGAGCGCTACCTCTGGGGAGATCCCCACAGTGCCCTTCACCACCTGGTTGATGTGTTTCGCAGTCAGGCTCGAGCGCTTTGCGAAATCGGCCTGGGTCATGCCTGCGTGCTCGAGCCACTCGGCAAGAGTCCGTCCCGGCGGGATGAGTTCCGCAGGCTCGTAGGAGCGGAGAGTCACCGTCACGGTGTCTCCATCGTGGCGGATGTGAGCACCTTCAAAATCTTGATCGTCAACATGGAGTGGGCTCCGGGTTCGGACTGAGCTGGTTCGAACAACAAGGACACGGTGTCGGTCACAGACACCTCAAAGCCCCCGCCCACAGGGCGGGAGTGGAAAGGGAGGAACTCAAGGTCCTCCACCGCGGCGATCGCCTCGAGCTGCTGAAGGCGCAGCGAGATCTTCGACGCGGCGTCCGGCCCGAAACGGTCGCGCATGTGCGCCAGGTCGCAGCAGTTTCGCCACACTGCCGCGTTCTCGAACTGAAGGAGCACCATGTCGACCTGTCGTGGAATTTCTACACCAGTCCGGTTCACAGTAGTCAGACTCAGCCGGCTGACGTGGTACGCTGATTCTGATGCACCACGTCGGTGCATCAGAATTGCACCCATCGACCAGCAGGGTCGGGGAAGGACACGACATGAGTGACACCGCAGCATCCGAACGAGCGAGGCCGAAGGTCCCCAAGACCGTGACGATCTTCGTGAACACCCGGCCGCACGTGGTCGAGAAGAAGGACGAGATCACCTTCGACGAGGTCGTCCTGATCGCCTACCCCACGACCCCGCCCGGCGGGAACGTGGCGTTCTCGGTCATGTGGGAGCGCGGCCACGGCAACGCCGGCGGCACGCTTGTCGAAGGGCAGAGCGTCAAGGTCAAGGACGGGATGAGGTTCGATGTCACCGCCACCGATCGCTCATAGCCCCGACCTCGCGCTGCTGCGCGATGAAGGGTTCACTGTGCGCATCGCCGGCGGCCACCTGGTCATCGACGACATCCCGTATGTCGACAGCGAGGGCACCGTCCACGACGACGGTGCCCTCGTGATGGCCCTGAACCTCGCAGGCGATCGAACCACCAGGCCCGGGGATCACACCGCCTACTGGGTCGGACTCGTGCCATGCACGATCACAGGCGCGCAGCTCGACAACATCATCAACAACACCAACCCCGCCGACCTCGGCGACGGGATCATGGCGTCGGCCTACTTCTCGGCCAAGCCAACCGCGGGCGCCTACACCGACTACCACCACAAGGTCATCACCTACGTCGGGCACATTGCTGGACCTGCGGTCGCCATCGACTCCTCGGCGACACCGCGCCGCTTCCGCCCCGTCGAAGCCGATGACACGGACGCCACCCCCTTCAGGTATCTGGACACCGCGTCGTCTCGAGCTGGAATCGATTCGGTGAACGAGCGCCTCTCGGACGAGCGAGTCGGCATCATCGGTGTCGGAGGCACCGGCGCCTACGTCTTGGACCTCGTCGCCAAGACACGCGCACCGGAGATCCACCTGTTCGACGCTGACGTCTTCTTGACCCACAACGCGTTTCGCTCACCAGGAGCGCCCACCCTCGAGCAGCTCAATGAACGGCCGACGAAGGTCGACCACCTCGCTGCGCAGTACTCCAACATGCACAGCCGTGTGATCCCGCACCCCGTCCGGGTGGACGACACCAACGTCGAGCAGCTCAGGGGGCTCTCGTTCGCATTCGTCGCGATCGACGACGCCGCAGCCAAAGCACCGATCATCGCGGCACTGCGGCACCACGACATCCCCTTCATTGACGTCGGCATGGGCGTCGACGTCGTCGACGGTCAACTTAGGGGTCTCATCCGCAGCACGCTCGTCACGCCGGACCGGCACGACCACCTGGAGCGACGCATTCCGACCATCGACGCGGGCGCCGAAGGCGAGTATCGGTCCAACATCCAGATCGCCGAGCTGAACATGTTGAACGCTGCCCACGCCGTCATCATGTGGAAGAAGTTCCGCCACGTGTACGCCGACACCGACCACCCACACAGCGTCATGTTCAACGTGGCCACCAACGGTGTCGCCAACGACGAGTGCGACGAGGTCATCGACGTTCGAGAGGAGGACGCTGCGTGAAGGTCAGCGGACTCCGCCACCAGTTCGTCGACGAGATCCCCGCCGACCTCGACCACGGCGTCATCTACATCTCGATGGAGTTCGCGACGACCATGCACCTTTGCTGCTGCGGCTGCGGCAGCGTGGTCGTGCTTCCCCTACGGCCTACCGCCTGGACGTTGAGCTACGACGGTGAAAGCGTCTCGATGTCGCCCTCAGTGGGCAACTGGAGCTTCCCCTGCAGGTCCCACTACTGGATCCGCAACGGTGGCGTCAGCTGGGCAGGTGAGTGGAGCGACCAGCGCATTGCCGTGGGCCGACGTCGAGCGGAGCGCGAACGCGGCGGGCTTCCGGTCGAGATCGGGCTCGAGCCGAGCGGAGGCCGTATCAGCCGATTCGTGGCGAAGCTCCTCCGTCGCTAACCGCACCTCCTGCGACCTCAGCTTCCCCATCGTGCCTGCACCACCTCGATCCGCTGAGTCGTGAGCTGTCGCCGCTCTCGATCCAAACTCTTCGTCTTGCCAGCGCCGTAGTGTGCGGTGCAGAGGAGGGCGCCTTGTGGTTCAACCGGAGACGCCGATCGAGTTCACCGTCGTCACGAGCATCGACCCGGCGGGGACGATCACCGGCATCCACATGCAGTCGCACAGAGGACGCTCGCACGGGAGCGGGCGGGAGCAACGATGAGGTTCCGGGACTACCCCGCGCGTGGACGGCCGACAGGACTGACGGCCGAGTTGGAGGAACTCATGGTGCTGACGTACGGCGCCATCGAGTCGACCAACGTTGAACGATGGGCACTCGAGTTCGGCGCCGCAGTGCCACCGATACTTCCAGGCACGATGCGTAGAAGCGCGTACGAGACCGACGTTGTCGGATCGATCCACCGACTGGGTCAGCGCTACTGGGAGCGACGTGGCGAGGCTGCTGTATGGGAACGCCCCTTTCCGACGGGCGACCAAGGCCGTCCGCCGGCGATAGACATCTCGCTGTTCAACGCGACTGAGGGTCGAGAGACTCGCATCGAATTCGGCATGTACAGCACGACCGCAAAGGGAACGCTGACGACGAAGAAGCTTGCGGACGACTCTGCCAAGCTGCTCGAGCTCGCGACACGAACGGAGGATGACTACCCAAACGTGGAGAACTTCGCCGTGCTGTGGCACACCTTTCGCTCGTCGATGACGAACCGTCGACGGAGGGACCTCCGGCAGACGTTGAACGATCACGCACGATCAGTGAGCAGCGATGTGCTGTCCGTCGAGCTGCTCGTCACATCAGGTGGTCACCTGTTCGCCAGCGATCAAGGTCAGCATCACTGGGTCGCGATTGGCCTGTTCCGTATCGCTGCACCCTGAGCGATATCTCGCGCTCGCGCGCTTAGGAGCTCTGAGGACGCCCGCGCGCTGGATGGCCCAGATGCTCTCTGGTGTCTCAGGGGTTACCCAATGGAACAGATGGAACGACGCACGCTCTCAGTGTCCGAGGCGGCGCGAGTCCTCGGGATCTCCCGGGCCCACGCCTACGACTGCGTGCGGAGCGGGGAGCTGCCATCGATCACTCTCGGACGGCGCGTGGTCGTGCCCCGCCAGGCAATCGAGGAGCTGCTCGCTCGTGGGTCGTCGGACGAGTCGGGGGGGGGGGGGGGGGGGGCGCCCGGGGGGGGGGGGGGGGGGGGGGTGCG
>JAFAFZ010000446.1 GCA_023423215.1 Actinomycetes bacterium | reverse complement strand
GCCCGGCGCGGGGGCGGCGACGTTCGTCGTCGGCGCGTGCGTCGCTGCGGCCGGACTGCTCGCCGCGTGCGCGCCGACGACGCCGGGCAGCACCACCACCACGCCGCTCTTCTCCGAGACGCCCGTTCCGCCGGTGGTCCAGTCGTTCACGACCGTGGGTCCCATCGGCACCTCGCCGGCGCTGGTCACCTTCGCCTGGACGGTCGGCGACGCGAACCAGGACCCGCTCACCTGCCACCTCGACGGTGACGGCGACGGCGTCGACGACGTCACCATCACGAACTGCCAGACCGCCGGATCGACCCGCAACGTGCCCGTGACGCTGCCGCCCGGCACCACCACGCCCACGTCCTACACGGCGCGGCTGACGGTCGAGGACGGCACGCACCCGGGCGTCGTCGCCACCCGCGCGTTCCAGGTGGCGCCGGGTCCGACGGAGAGCTTCGACATCATCCTGCGCGGCCTCGACGAGCTCGGCACGGCCGAGGCCACGGCGTTCGTCGCGGCCGAGGTGCGCTGGCAGCAGCTCATCACCACGGGCATCCCGGACTTCTCCGGCGACCTGAGCAGCTGCCTGCCGGCCGGCACCGAACCGCTGGGAGGACCGGTCGACGACGTCGTCATCGACATCGCGATCGCAGATCTGGGCGGGCCCGGCGGCGTGCTGGGCGAGGCCGGCCCGACGTGCGTCAACACCGCGAACGAGCTGACCATCCACGGTGTCATGACCTTCGACCAGGCCGACGTGCCGACGATGCTCGCCGAGGGAAGCTTCCAGCGCGTCGTCCTGCACGAGATGGCCCACGTGCTCGGCTTCGGCACCCTGTGGGACGAGACGCCCTTCGGCGGCGTGCGCAAGGTCGTGCTCGGCATCGGCGGCTCGAACCCCCGCTTCAACGGCAGCCGAGCGGTCGCCGAGTGGTCGCGACTCGGCGGCATCGGCCACGTCCCGGTCGAGGGCACCGGCGGCCCTGGCACGATGGGGTCGCACTGGCGGGAGTCCGTCTTCGTCAACGAGCTCATGACCGGCTGGATCAACAACGGGTCCAACCCGCTCAGCCGGCTGAGCATCGCCTCGATGGCCGACCTCGGCTACCACGTCGACCTGGCCCAGGCGGACCCGTACACGGTGCCGGGGTTCGCCGCCGCACGCCGTGGTCCGGCACCTGAGCCGGTCGAGCCCGAGGGCACGATCGTGCGCCCGGAGCGTGGCCGGGTCTGATCGGCCTCTGGCCGGCCGAGCTGCGGTGGCCGCTCGGCGGTCGGTGACCGCGGTCTCGCGGCTCCCGTGATCGTGACCTAGCGGGCGGCCGCCGGATCGGGCTCCTCGGCCGGCGGCTGCGCCGCAGCGCGCTCGGGCAGCAGGAGCACCGCGCCGGCGGCGAAGCACAGGGCTCCGACGAAGGTGCCCAGGTTGGTCAGCTCCTGGTTGCGGGGCTCCCCGTTCGTGACGACGATGCGCGACGCGACGGCGGACACGCCGAACGCGAGCGAGCCGACCATGTTCAGGTTCGCCACCCACCACTCGAACTCGCGTGGACGCCAGCTGAACCAGCCGCGGCCGAGCTCGAGCAGCGCGGCCCCGCTGGCGACGAGGAAGCACGCCGAACCGAGCCAGTCCGGGAACCACACGACCCGGTTCACGCCCTGCGGCTCGAGCGTGAGGTCCAGCGCGTGGAAGGTGCTGTAGTTGAACAGCAACGTGCCGAGCAGTTGCACCGTGACCGCCCACCAGTCGAGCCGGTGCGGCTCGAACGACAGCAGCCGTCGACGGGGCCGGGTCGCTCCTTCGGCTGAGTGGCCGGCGAGCGCGGTGTCGTCGACGCGGGGCGTGCGGTCCGCGTTCACGACCTGCAGGTACTCGAGGAACGCAGCGGTGGTGAAGAAGAGCGAGCCGATGAAGAACGTCGTGGCGTCCGCCTGGGCGCCGACCAGGTCGACGTAGCCCGGCATCGCGCCGAGCGCGAAGCAGGCGGAGCCGATCGTGAACAGCACGGCGATCCACCACACCACCGCGCCGGGCGCCCACCACGTCGAGCCGCGCGACCGATCGAGCAGACCGGGCCGCAGGCGCTGCAGCCGCGAGCGCCACTCGACCACGCGTCCGTCGGGTGCCTCGAGCCGTTCGCTCAGCGCGAAGGGCCCCACGCCCGTGGTCGCCAGCCGGCGCCAACCCTGGCCCAGCTCGAGGTAGCTGCGACGATCCACTGCACCCTTCCCCTCGTCCGCCGCCGCATGCGAGCGCCGGCTGCCGCACATCGTGACATCGGTCGCGGGACCCGTCGTCGATCCGGCGCGGCGACGTCACTACGATCCGGGGCACGATCCCGAGCCCATCGGCCGGTCGTGGACGAAGGGAACCCGCCATGCCCCAGAACCTGGATCAGGACATCAGCAAGTTCGTGAAGGACGGCATCGAGGAGATCCGGCGACTCGTCGGGTCCGTCGAGGTCGAGGTGCGCAAGGCGGTCGAGCAGATCGAGGCGGCCGTGCGCGACCTCGCCGACCGTGCGCCGGACCCGACCGGTCCCGTGACGAGCGCTGCGTCGAACGCAGCGGACACCGTGTCGAGGACCGCGGACAGCGTGCAGAAGTCGGCGGCCAACGCGGCCGACGCCGTGACGAGCGCTGCGGCGAACGCGGCGGACACCGTCTCGGGCGCGGCCAGCTCGGCGGCGACCGCCGCTGCGGCTCGCGCGAACGACGTGGTGGGCGTGGCCAAGAAGGCCGCCCGCAAGTCCCCTGCGAGGAAGGCCACGGCCGCGACGCCCACCGCCACCGCTCCGGCCACGAAGGCGCCGGCCAAGAAGGCCGCGGTGAAGAAGAAGGCGGCGGCCAAGAAGCCGGCGAAGAAGGCACCCGCCAAGAAGGCGCCGGCCAAGAAGGCCGCGGCCAAGAAGGCGGCCTCGCCCCGCAGCGGCAGCTGACCCTTGCGCCGGCGTTCGGTCGGCACATGAGTGAGGCCTCCAGGTGCGGTCCTGCGCGCCCGCGGCGCGCGATCGCACCGAGAGCTGGTGGGCGCGCG
>JAFAFZ010000362.1 GCA_023423215.1 Actinomycetes bacterium | reverse complement strand
CGACCTGGCTGCCGCGCCGTGGTTCGTGGCGTCGATGGAGCGGCTCCGAGTGCACGACGGGCTGCGGGACGAGGTGAGCGAGGCCGCGATCGCCAGCCACCACGAGCCCCGCCACTTCGGCACGCTGCACCTGGTCACCGGGAGCCGCGCCGCGCAGGCGCTCGCGCCGCTGCTCGAGCCGGCGGACCGGCGTGAGCTGGCCCTGCGCCAGGCGCAGGCGGTCGCCGTCACCTGGGTCTCGATGGGCGCGCCACCGCTCGCCGAGCACCGGGACGACACCGTCGCCACGCCGGGCGATCCGACGGTGTGGGAACCGCTGGGTCGACGAGCGATCGACTCGCAGGACCCCCACGTCGCGAAGCTCGTGTACGCCTGCCGGCTCGAAGAGGTCCGCACCGGGCAGGCGCGGTACCGAGAGGTCGCGACGCGCCAGGTCGGCTGAGGCCGTCAGCCCAGGTCGTCGGCCAGCGTGGCCGCACGCCGTTCGAGCGCCGTGCGGTTCGGAGAGTTGTCGCACAGCTCGATCGCACGTCGGTACGCCTCGTCGGCCCGCACTCGGTCACCGGTGCGGCGCAGCAGCTCGGCGTGCGCGGCGTGCAGCGGCTGGTAGCGCTCGAGCCGTGGATCGGACAGCAGCGGCGCCAACAGGCGCAGCCCGGACGGGGGGCCATCCGCGTAGGCGACGGCCACGGCGCGGTTCAGCGTGACCACGGGCGACGGGTCGACCTGCTCCAGCAGCTCGTACTGCCGCACGATCTGGAGCCAGTCGGTCGACGCGACGCTGGGCGCCGCGGCGTGCAGCGCTGCGATCGCGGCGCGCACCTGGAACGGCCCGGGATCGTCCCGTGCGAGCGCGGCGTCGAGCACCTCGGTGCCCTGGGCGATCGCGGCGTGGTCCCAGCGAGCGCGGTCCTGGTCCTCGAGCGAGATCGGCACGCCGTCGGCGTCGACGCGTGCGTCTCGTCGGGCGTCGGTCAGCAGCAGCAGGGCGAGCAGCCCCTCGGTCTCGGCGTCGCCCGGCAGCAGCTCGACGAGCAGGCGGGCCAGTCGCACGGCCTCGTCGCAGAGCGGCGTGCGCAACAGCTCGTCGCCGCTCGTGGCGGCGTGGCCCTCGTTGAAGACCAGGTGCACCACGTGGCGCACGCCGGCGGTGCGCGCCGCGAGCTCGTCGTCCGCGGGGACGCGGTAGGGGATGCCGGCGGCGACGATCTTGCGCTTCGCCCGGACCAGGCGCTGGTACATCGTCGACTCGGTGGTCAGGAACGCGCGCGCCAGGTCCGCGACCTCGAGCCCGCCGAGCGAGCGCAGGGTCAGCGCGACGCGTGCGTCGAGCGACAGGGCCGGGTGGCAGCACGTGTAGATCAGGCGCAGCCGGTCGTCCTGCACGGAGCTGCCTCCTCCCTCGTCGGTCCGTTCCATCTGGGTCGCCCGACGCTCCTCGTCCTCGGCCTGCTCCTCCTGGGCCAGGCGGGCGAGCAGCTCGAGCTGCGGCGTGCGCTTCGTGCGGGTCGACTCCTTGCGGATGCGGTCGATCGCCCGACGGCGCGCGGTGGTGGTGAGCCACGCTCCCGGGCGGTCCGGCACGCCGCGTTCGACCCACTCGGTCGTCGCGGCCAGGAACGCGTCCTGGACCGCGTCCTCGGCCAGCCCGAGGTCGCCGCCCACGTGGCGGGTCAGCGTTGCCAGGATCACGACACGATCCCGGCGGTACGCCTCGTCCAGCGCGGCGGCGACCTCGCTCGGCGGCACCGTCAGGCGTCCTGCTCGTGTGGTGAGAGCGGACGGACCTCGACCGACCCGTAGGTGGCGCTCGGCATCTTGGCCGCCCACTCGAGCGCGGCGTCCAGGTCGGGCACGTCGATGACGTAGTAGCTGAAGAACATCTCCTTCGTCTCGGCGAACGGGCCGTCGGTGACGAGGCGTTCGCCGTCGCGCAGCCGCAGCGTCGTCGCGGTCGCCTCGGTGTCGAGACCCATGGCCAGGACGAGCGCTCCGGACTCGGCGAGCTCGCTGGTCACGGCGCCCCACTGCTGCATCTCGGCGTCCAGCTCGGGGGTGCCCTCTGCGGGGCCTTCACCGTCGAGGTAGCGCAGCATCAGCATGTACTTCATGGGTGGATCTCCTTGGTGAGGTGGTTCGTCACCCTCACGTCGTGCACGTTCCCCCGATTCGACACCGACGTTCGGGATTTCTCGCGCGGTGCGGCGAGACGGCGCGAAGTCCTATGCTGCGCAACGGAAGGGTAGACATCTCGGGAGGGGAAGATCATGACGGAACCACGCGCTTCGGCGCGTCCGGACCGGCGCGCTCCGGCGCGTCCGGACCGGCGCGCCTCGGGGCACACGACGATCTGGGTCGCGCTCGCGATCGCGCTGGCGGCACTGGCGGTGGCCTGCGGCCCGCAGCCGGTGCCGATCGAACCGCCGAACCCGGCGGGCCTGCGCACGAACCTGGTCGTGGGCGGGATCGAGCTCACCTGGACGGCGACGATCGACGGCCAGGCGCACGGGTACCAGCTGCAGTCGAAGACGGCGACCGGACCCTGGCTGGACGTGCCCACGTCGACGAACGCGGCGACGTTCACCGACGTCGAGCCCAGGGCGACCTACCTGTTCCGGGTCCGGTCGCGGGCGGCTCCGGGGGCGACGCCGACGGAGTTCAGCGCGCTCGTGCAGGCGGTCTACGTCGAGCCGACCCTGCCGATCGTGCGGATCACGACCGATGGGTTCGCCCCGGTCCTGAACAAGGACGACTACGTGCACGGAGCGATGACCATCGACCCGAACGGCAGCGACGTGGCCGCGTACAGCGGCACGCTCGGCATCAAGGGCCGTGGCAACTCGACGTGGGGGTTCCCGAAGAAGCCGTACCGGCTCAAGCTCGACACGAAGTCGCCGATCATGGGCATCGCATCGAACAAGGACTGGGTGCTGCTCGCGAACTTCCTGGACAAGTCGCAGCTGCGCACGTGGGCGGCCTCGCAGATCTCCGAGGCGACCGATCTGGACTGGACGCCGCAGCACCGCTTCGTCGAGGTCGTGCTCAACGGCCAGTACCAGGGCGTCTACCAACTGACCGAAGCCATCAAGCCGGGGTCGAACCGCGTGGACATCGAGGAGATGGAGCCCGAGGACGGCGCAGGCGTCGAGCTGACGGGCGGCTACCTGATGGAGCTGGACGCCCGGCTCGAGGAGAACCACGAGCCCGGGTGGCGCACGACCCGGCAGGTCCCGGTGGTGGTCAAGGAGCCGGATCCGATGACGCCGCAGCAGCGCAGCTACATCCAGGGCTTCGTGCAGGGGTTCGAGGACGCGCTGTTCTCCCCGGGGTACCGGGATCCGGTGACCGGGTACGCGTCCCGACTCGACGTCGACTCGTTCATCGACGACTGGATCGTCCTGGAGCTGACGCGCAACGGCGACGCCTACTGGTCGAGCACCTACTTCTCGAAGGACCGTGGCGACGACCGGCTGGTGTTCGGTCCGGTGTGGGACTTCGACCACTCGATGGGCTCGACGGCGTCGACGCGCCAGCTGCCCCCCGAGGGGTGGTTCGCCCGCGACAACAGCATCTGGGTGCGTCGCCTCTTCAGCGATCCTGCGTTCGTGCAGCGCGCCGAGGACCGTTGGGCCGCGTTCGCCCCGGCGTTGTCGGCGTTGCCGGCCCAGATCGAGGCGCTGGGCGAGTCGCTGCGCCCGGCGATCGACAACGACGCGGCGCGGTGGAACTACACGCTGGGTCCGACCGACGAGCCGGCCTTCGTCAGCTCGTGGCTCTCGACCCGGATCGACTGGATCACCGGCGCCTTCGCCGCGGAGGGCTGAGGGTCCACGATCCTGCTGGCGTGCGAGGCGGTCCTGCGGGGCCGCCTCCGCGCGTCAGGGCGGTCGTCGAGGGGGTGGGATCGGGGCGACGAACCTCCACACTGATCGGCATGGATCCACGCGTGCAGGAGCTGTTGCCGGTCATCGAGGCCTTCGGGTTCGGGTCGTCCACGATCGAGGAGGTGCGCTCGCGGTTCCGCGCCACCGCCTCGGCGTTCCCGGCGCCCGAGGGTGTGACGATCGAGACGATCCAGGTGGCGGGACGCGACGCGCTGCGGGTGCGACCGACCTCCGGGGCGACCGACGGGCGTGTCCTGCACCTGCACGGCGGAGGGTTCGTCATCGGCGACGTGGACGTGCAGCTCTCGATGCCGGCGCGGTTGTGCCTGGCCACCGGCGCCGAGGTCGTGTCGCTCGACTACCGGGTCGCGCCGGCGCACCCGTGCCCTGCGGCCGTCGAGGACGCCGTCGCTGCGGTGTCTTATACACATCTGACGCTGCCGACGACGAGT
>JAFAFZ010000335.1 GCA_023423215.1 Actinomycetes bacterium | reverse complement strand
GTGCCCGAGAGCCCGAACCCGCTCGCCTCGGGCGACACGGGCCAGGGGTGCCTGGCGGGGGTGATGCTGACCGTCGGGCTGGTCGTGCTCGGCGCGCTGTCCGCGCCGATCGCGCTGGCGGTGGTGCTCACGAGCTCGCGTTCGGTGGGGTGGACGACCCTCGTCGCGCTCGCCGCGCCGCTGCTCGGGCTCGCGGTGCTGCGTGGGGGGCTGTGGCTGTCGGTGGCGCGGCTGCGCGGCCGAGAGGCCGAGCTGGTGCAGAAGGTGACGCCGACCCGCTGAGGGCCGGACCGTCGAGGTCCGTCGCGGTCGGTCGCGGTCAGACCGGACCGTCCCCTCCGACGTCGCGGTCCCGGGAGCGTCCGGGCGTCGCACGGCGCTGCCAGCGCCGGCCGCGCCAGCGCACGACCTCTCGCACGGCGCCCACCGCCACGTCGGCGGCGGCGGCGAGGATGGGCACCGCGTCACGCACGCCCGGACGGTACCGTGCGGCGGTGCCGACCCCCACACCGCGGCCGGAGCCCCGGCCCGCCCCAGCGGACGAGCTGGTCGACGTCGTCGACGCACAGGACCGCGTCGAACGCGTCGTCACCCGGGCCGAGATGCGGCGGGACCGGTTGCGCCACCGCTGCACCTTCGTCGTCGTGCGGTCCTCGCACGGCGAGGTGCTGGTGCACCGCCGTGCGGACACCAAGGACCTGTGGCCCGGTCGCTGGGACCTGGCGTGCGGGGGCGTCGTCACATCGGGCGAGGACTGGGAGCCCGCCGCACGCCGCGAGCTGGCCGAGGAGCTGGGCGTGACCGGGGTCGAGCTGGTCGAGCTCGCACGCGGCGCCTACGCGGACACCCACGTCGACGAGGTCGCGCGCGCCTGGCAGGTCACCCACGACGGACCGTTCGAGTTCACCGACGACGAGGTCGTCGAGGCCCGGTTCGTGGACCTGCCCACGCTTGCGACCATGGTCGTGGAGCGCTCGTTCGTGCCCGACTCGCTGGCGCTGCTGGGGCCCGTGCTGATGGGGTTGGCAACCGGCGGTGGATCGGGGCAGACTGTCGGGCGATGAACGCGACGATCTTCCTCCTCGTACGCGCCTGAGGCGCACGACCGGACGATCATCCCGCGCGTGTGCCCTCGACCTCCCTTCCGGGAGGTCGTTGTGGTTTTCGGCCGGGGGCGAGCAACCGGCCGTGCACCCCGGCACGCCATCCCGACCTCACCCCGCACCCGAACCGACACCGCACACCAGGACCAGACGACATGAACACCAACGGTGGAGCAGCGCTCATCAAGTCCCTCGAGCTGGAGGGCGTCGACGTCATCTTCGGCCTCCCGGGCGGCGCCATCCTGCCCGTGTACGACCCGATCCTCGACAGCCCGATCCGCCACGTCCTCGTGCGCCACGAGCAGGGCGCCGGCCACATGGCCGAGGGCTACGCACTGGCCACCGGGCGGCCCGGTGTCGCGATGGTGACCTCGGGCCCCGGCGCCACCAACATCGTGACGCCGCTGGCCAACGCCTACATGGACTCGACGCCCATGGTCGTCATCACCGGTCAGGTCCCGCGTGCGGCCATCGGCACCGACGCCTTCCAGGAGTGCGACATCGTCGGCATCACCCGCGGCGTCACCAAGCACAACGAGCTGGTGACCCGCGCCGAGGACATCCCGCTGGCCATCCGCCAGGCGTTCCACATCGCGACCACGGGCCGGCCGGGTCCGGTGCTCGTCGACATCCCCAAGGACATCGTCGACCCGACGAACCCGAACTCGGCCATGGACTGGTACTGGCCGACCGACGCCGAGGTCGCCGCGAGCCTGCCGGGCTACAAGCCGACCACCAAGGGCCACCCGAAGAAGATCAAGGAGGCGGCAGCGCTCATCTCGGTGGCCCGCCAACCGGTGATCTACGCCGGCGGCGGCATCCTGAAGGCTCGCGCCGCGGAGGCGCTGCGCGAGCTCGCCGAGCTGACCGGCATCCCCGTCGTCACGACGCTCATGGCGCGGGGCGCCTTCCCCGACGATCACGAGCTCTGCCTGGGCATGCCCGGCATGCACGGCAACTACACGGCGGTGACCGCCATGCAGCGGGCCGACCTGCTCATCGCGCTCGGCAGCCGCTTCGACGACCGCGTGACGGGCAAGCTCGACGGGTTCGCCCCGGACGCCAAGATCATCCACGTCGACATCGATCCCGCCGAGCTGGGCAAGGTCCGCCAGCCCGACGTGCCGATCGTCGGTGACTGCCGGCTCGTCATCGAGGAGCTGGTGAAGGCCGTCCGGGCGCTCGGCGGCGCCGACGCCCAGATGGACCGCACGCCGTGGCGTCAGACCGTCTCGGGCTGGCAGGAGAAGTTCCCGCTCGCCTACGAGCAGTCGGACGACGGGAGCCTGCTCAAGCCGCAGTACGTGCTCGAGCAGCTGCGTGATCGCTCGCCCGAGGACACGATCGTCGCCTCGGGTGTGGGCCAGCACCAGATGTGGTCCAGCCAGTACTGGAAGTTCAACCACCCCTACACCTGGGTGAACTCCGGTGGTCTCGGCACCATGGGCTTCTCGGTGCCCGCAGCGATCGGCGCCAAGGTCGGCCGACCCGACCGGACCGTCTGGGCTGTCGATGGCGACGGCTGCTTCCAGATGACCGCCCAGGAGCTGGTGACCGCGGCGACCGAGCGCATCCCGGTGAAGATCGCGATCCTGAACAACGCCTACCTGGGCATGGTGCGCCAGTGGCAGGAGATGTTCTACGAGGAGCGCTACTCCGAGGTCTACCTGTCGCCCGACCTGCCCGACTACGTGAAGTGGGCCGAGGCCATGGGCTGCGTCGCCCTGCGCGTCGAGTCCCCCGACGAGGTCGGCCCGGCGATCGACAAGGCGAACCAGATCAACGACCGCCCGGTCGTGCTCGAGTTCCGCACCGACTCCTCGGAGAAGGTGTTCCCGATGGTCCCGTCGGGCCGGTCCAACGACGAGATCGACGTCGGGCCGCTCCAGCAGGGCCTGCTCCACGAAGGCGGCCCCCGATGACCCTCCAGTCGATGAACCTGCGCCGCGCGGGGTCCAAGCCGCCGAAGTACCACGTGCTCTCGGTGCTGGTCGAGAACCGCGCCGGCGTGCTCGCCCGGGTCTCGAGCCTGTTCGCCCGCCGTGGCTACAACATCTACTCCCTCGCGGTCGCGCCGACCGACGACGACCGCTTCAGTCGCATCACGGTGGTGGTGGACGTCGAGAGCGCGCCGCTCGAGCAGATCGTGAAGCAGCTCAACAAGCTGATCAACGTCATCAAGATCTCCGAGCTCGACCCGCGCGACTCGGTCGAGCGCGAGCTCATGCTCGTGACCGTGCGCTCGCCGGCCGAGGTGCGTGGGCAGATCATCGAGCTGGTCGGCGTGTTCGAGGGCCACATCATCGACGTCGGCCACGACGAGCTCACCATCTCGCTCGACGAGCACCCGGAGCGCCTCGACGACTTCGAGGAGCTGCTGCGCCCCTACGGCATCGTGGACCTGCAGCGCACCGGTCGCGTGGCGCTGCCGAAGCTCGAGCGCAGCACCAAACTCGAACGTGGCGCCACCGGCGGTCTACGTTCCGCCGGCTGAGCGCCAGCCCGCTCCCACCCAGTTCTCCCGCATCAACCGATCCAGAAGGATGAGAAGACACCCATGGCCAACGTCTACTACGAGAAGGATGCCGACCCCTCCCTCATCGCCGGCCGCAAGGTCGCGATCCTGGGCTACGGCTCCCAGGGCCATGCCCACGCGCTGAACCTGAAGGAGTCGGGCGTGGACGTGCGGGTCGGCCTGCGCGAGGGCAGCTCGTCGCGCGCAAAGGCCGAAGAGGCCGGTCTGCGCGTCGTCGACGTCGCGACCGCGGCGCAGGAGGCGGATCTGATCATGATCCTCCTGCCCGACACCGACATCGGCCCGGTCTACGACGCCGAGGTCGCCCCGAACCTGAACGACGGCGACGCGCTGTTCTTCGCCCACGGCTTCAACGTGCGCTTCGGCTACGTGAAGGCGCCCGAGGGCGTCGACGTCGCCATGGTCGCCCCGAAGGGCCCCGGCCACCTGGTGCGCCGCACCTACACCGAGGGCGGCGGCGTTCCGGCGCTCATCGCCGTGTCCCAGGACGCGACGGGCAACGCGAAGGCGCTCGCCCTCTCGTACGCGGACGCCATCGGCGGCTCCCGGGCCGGCGTGCTCGAGACCACGTTCGAGGAGGAGACCGAGACCGACCTGTTCGGCGAGCAGGTCGTGCTCTGCGGCGGTCTGACCGCGCTGGTGCAGGCCGGCTTCGAGACCCTCGTCGAGGCGGGCTACCAGCCCGAGTCCGCGTACTTCGAGTGCCTGCACGAGCTGAAGCTCATCGTGGATCTGATGTACGAGCAGGGCATCGCCGGCATGCGCTACTCGATCTCGACCACCGCCGAGTACGGCGACCTGACCCGTGGCCCTCGCGTCATCAACGCCGCGGTCAAGGACGAGATGAAGAAGATCCTCGGCGAGATCCAGTCGGGCGAGTTCGCGACCGAGATCGTCGACGAGGTCCGCTCCGGCGGTGCCAACTTCAACGCCCTGCGCCAGGCCGGCAAGGACCACCAGATCGAGCAGGTCGGTGGCGAGCTCCGCGCCATGATGCCGTGGATCTCGGCCGGCAAGGCCAAGGTCGAGGACATCTCTGGCGGCGACTGAGCTGCAGTCGCGGACACGTAGCCTGAGCGCGTGCTGGTCACCGCTCCTGCGTCCTCCGCCAACCTCGGACCCGGCTTCGACTGCCTGGGCCTGGCGCTCGACCTCCCGTTCGAGCTGACCGACGTCGAACCGCTCGGCGACGTGGAACGACCGTTCCACGT
>JAFAFZ010000593.1 GCA_023423215.1 Actinomycetes bacterium | reverse complement strand
CTGGTGGGGGCACGGCGCGCCGCCCGCGCCGGAGGGGGGTGGGGCGCAGGCGGTGCGTCGCTCCTGGGCGACGATGGCGGGGCCGACGGTGGGCCCGAGCTCGGCCTGCATCCAGTGCGCGGTGGTCTCGAGTCCGGCTCGCAGCGGGACACGGGGCGCCCACCCGAGCTGCTCGGTCGCGATGGACAGGTCCGGGCGTGGTCGCCGTGCCGGTCCGCCCGCGCTCGGGCGGTGGTCGACCGGAGCCGTCGCCCCGGTCACGGCCCGCACCGCATCGACGAGCGCGGCGACGCGGTGCTCGGTGGGGTCGCCCAGGTCGACGGGTCGATCGGCCAACCGGCTGTGGAACAGGCGCAGCATGCCGCCGATGAGGTCCGACACGAAGCAGCAGCTGCGGGTGTCCGTCGGCGGACCCGGCACCGACATCGGCTGCCCGGTCAGCGCCTGGAGCAGCAGGTGGCTGAGCAGCGGCTCGTCCTCGGGTTCCATGCGCGGTCCGTACGCCTGGAAGAGCCGGGCGATGCGCACCTCGGAGCGGGCCATGAGCGGATCGAGCGCGTCCGGGGCGCGCTCGGTGCTCTCGAACGGGTCGTCGTACTCCTCGCCGGTCGCGCCGACGAGCAGCAGGCGCGTCCGGCGGCGTCGGGCGAACTCGGAGACCTGCTCGACGCCGGTCGGCGGTGCGGGCAGGCGCTCGGTCCCGGCCAGCACCTGGACGGCGGGTCGCGGGCAGATCAGGTGGAACACGCCGTCGACCGGACCACGCACGGGGATGCCGTCGTTGACGTCCGCCGCGTGGAACGTGAACCCGGGGTGGCGGGCGAACGAGGCCAGGTTGGTCCGACGACCGCTGGACAGGTCGTCGATGCCGACGACCTCGTGGCCCCGCACGAGCAGGGCCTCGCACAGGTGCGATCCCAGGAACCCCGCCGCGCCGGTCACGACGTAGCGGCTGCGCAGGCTGACCGCCGTCATGACGCCCTCCGCAGGATGGTGCGGGTCGACGTCGGCCGGGGCCGGGCGGCGAACCACCGGAACGCGTCGCCCGACACCGCACGAGCGTGGATCGTCGGGTGCGACGTCGGTGCGCCCCGCACCTCCCCGTCACCCGGGGCCGCGGCCGGCGCGGGCAGCGGTCGCAGGGTTCGTCGTGCGGCTCGGCTGCTCATGGTGACCTCCCGGATCGGGGTACCTCGACCACCCTAGGAGTGGCGTTCGTCGTTGCCGGGGGCAGCAGTGTGAAGGTGTTGTTACCGCTCCCTCACAGCGCCGGGGGTGGGCGCTCGGACCTGGGCTGGCGGTGCGTCCGGTGCGGGCCGGTACCGTGCCGGTCCATGACCGAGCCCTCTGCCGTCGACCGCCTCGACCCCGCGGCCCGCGCCTACCTGGACCTGCTGCGCCGCTGCCTGACCCGCGAGGCGTTCCTGGACCAGGAGTGGTGGGACGCGGACCTGGGCCAGTGGCCCGGCGGGGCCGAGCAGGTCCTGCCGGTGCTGCGCTCGAACGGGTGGCGCGTCGTGCGGCGAGGGGATCCTGCGGCCCGCGACGAGGGCCGGGACTGGCCGCCGACGGCGGAGACGATGATCGGCACGAAGCGCCTGGACAACGTCGTCGACGCGTGCGTCACGGCGGTGCTCGAGGACGTGCCGGGCGACTTCATCGAGACCGGCGTGTGGCGTGGCGGCACGACGATCCTCATGCGCGGCGTGCTCCAGGCGATGGGCGACTCCGGTCGCGGCGTCTGGGTGGCCGACTCCTTCGAGGGCCTGCCCGCGCCCGACGCAGACGCGTACCCCGCGGACGAGGGACTGGACTGGTCGCACGTCGAGGTGCTGAAGGTCGGGGCGGACGCCGTGCGGGCCAACTTCGAGCGCTACGGCCTGCTGGACGACCGCGTGCACTTCCTCGAGGGCTGGTTCTGCGACACCCTGCCGGACGCGCCGATCGAGGCGATCTCGGTGCTGCGCCTCGACGGCGACCTCTACCAGTCGACGATGGACGCGCTGGTGTCGCTCGAGCCGAAGGTCTCCTCCGGGGGCTTCGTCCTGGTCGACGACTACGGCGGCTGGGAGCCCTGCCGAGCGGCGGTCGACGACTACCGCCGGCAGCACGGGATCACCGCGCCGATCGAGACCGTCGACTGGACCGGCGTCTGGTGGCGCAAGCCCTAGTGGTGCCGCCGCAGCGGAATTGAGTGATCGCTACTCACGCCGCCGGGCGGCCGAGTGCGGATGATGGCCACGTCGGAACGCACCGTGCGGTCCGGGAGTGGGAGCCCACGATGGGACTGTTCAAGAAGTTCAAGGAGCTGACCGGATCGCCGGACAAGGAGCTGATGGCGAACGGCGTGCTCGGCCGCGCCGAGGTCACCTCGGTCGCGCAGACCGGCACGACCGTGTCCTACGGCGCCATCGAGCACCTGGTGTGCCAGCTGGAGCTGCACGTCACGATCGACGGCCACCCGTCCTACGCCGCCACCTGCCGCCAGGCCGTGCCGATGACTGCGGCGCCGATCCTCATGTCGGGAGCGACCGTCGCGGTGCGGGTGGATCCGGCCGACCACTCGCGTGTCGCGATCGACCTGTCGACGGAGCCCCCGACGGTCCGTCTGGGTCGGACCGAGGGCCAGCGCACCGCGGCGGACGTGCTGCGCGACGGCGAGCCGGTCACCGCCGTGATCGTGCAGTTCCAGCCGCTCGGCATGCAGAACCCCGAGGGCGTCGACCTCTACGGCTTCGTCCTGAACGTGACCGCACCGGGCCGCCCGCCCTACCAGGTGCAGGTCGGCAACCCCGTGCCCGCCGCGGCGATCGCGCTGATCGCGCCCGGCTCCGTCGTGCCGGCCCGGGTCATGGCCGACGATCCGAACGGTGTCGTCCTCGACTGGACCACCGCGCTGGCCGCCGTCAGCTGATCGAGGGGCGGGGACCTTGGGCCGTGCCGTCGCCACGGAACGGCGGCGGCACCGGCGCCGACATCTCCACCATCCACTCGACGAGGTAGCCGTACAGGTCCGGCACCCAGTAGCGCTGGCCGTCGAGGGTCACCGGGCGCTCCATCCACCGGCTCGGGCCGATCGACCGAGGGGTCGTCAGCGGCAGCCGCTCGTTCACTCCGACCGGACGGGAGGGGGACATCGACGCAGTGCGGAGCACCACGAGCTCGGTGTCGGTCCGGGCCACGATGACGGACGGGTGCGTGCGGAGGTACAGCAGGGCGGCGCCGACGGTGGCGGCGATGACTGCGAGGTCCCACCAGAGGGGGACGAACGCCCGGACGGACATCGGCACCACGATGACGCCGAACATGAGCAGCTTCGGATGCGGCCCGCGCGTCATCGGCACGGCGCACCAGACGCGCTCGTCGAGGAACGCCGCGGCTCGCTGGCCGAACACGGCGGAGTCGATCACCGCCGCACCGTCCGTCCCACCTTCCCCATGGGCTGCAGTGTGACGGCGGGTCGTGCCGGGTGCAATGGGAGAGGTCCGGGCCCCAGGTGACGGTGAGCGTGACCCGAGGTCCGAACCTCCGCGACCCGAAGGTCAGAGGGTGACGGCGGTGCCGTAGGCCACGACCTCGACGAGGTCCTGGGAGATGTCCGAGGAGTCGAAGCGCAGGCAGGTGACCGCGTTGGCGCCCTGGCCCTGTGCGTGCTCGACCATGCGCTCGACCGCGTGCTGACGGGCCTCTTCCAGGGTGCCGGAGTACTCGGTGATGTCGCCCTTCTTCAACGACTTGAACCCGCCGACCAGGTTGCGCCCGAAGCCGGGCGAACGGACGATCACGCCGAAGCACGGTCCGATGAGCGTGCCGCCCTGGCCGTTGATGTGGTCCGCCGTCGCGACGGGGATGGGCAGCGGGGTGAGCGGGGCGATGTCGTCGGCCATGGAGGCCCTCCTTGGATGCGGGGACGGGAGTCGCACCGACGGTATCGACGCCTCCCGAAGATTCCTCGGGCGCCGTGGAGTTGCCCCGAGGTCAGCCGAGGCCGAGCGTCGCCACGAGCTGTTCGGCCAGCTCCTCGACGCTGCACGCCGGGCGGATCGACTCGTGCTCGCGCAGCCAGTCCAGGTTGCGGCGGTGCAGGTCCTGAGCCGGGTCGAACCGGTTCAGCAGCACCAGCAGCGGCGCGATCGGGGACAGCGCACCCAGCGCGGGTCGCACGGCGTTCAGCGTGCCCAGGCCGGCGTCCGCCACGAGCAGCGTCGCGGCGGGCGCGAGCGCTCGGGTCAGGTCGATGCCGTCGCCGTCCGCCGCCGCCGGCGACCACGGCCCTCCGGCCAGCTCGACGAGGCCGACGTCGGACGTGTCGACGCGCTCCGCCCACCACTGCGTCGACTCCTCGACCAGGTCGGCGAGCAGGACCGGGTCGCGCCCGAGCGCGGACGCGGCCAACGGGGGCGCCATCGGCACCTCGTACCACCGTGACGGCGGGCAGACCTGCTGCGGTGAGTCGTCGGTCGCGGCGGCCAGCTGGTCGGCGTCGGTGACGCGAGCATCCACGTCCGCCGGCTCGAACGACTGCGCCGGCTTGCGCGCGGCCACGCTCGTGCCGCCCTCGCGCAGCCGACGTGCGAGGCGCGCTGCGGCCCAGGTCTTGCCGACCTCGGTGCCCGTGCCCGCGACCACCACGAGCCGTCCCGCGCTCACGGCGCCACGCCCAGCTCGGTGAGCGCGTCACGCAGGGTCAGCACCTGCTCGGTCGTGTGGGCGGCGGAGAGCGCCACGCGCAGTCGGCAGGTCCCGGGCGCGACGGTCGGGGGGCGGATGGCCGGCACCAGCAGCCCCCGGTCCAGCAGCTCGGCCGCCACCCGGACCGCCCGCTCCTCGGAGCCCAGCAGCACCGGGAGGATCGGGGAGGGGTGGCCGGGACGCAGCAGGTCGACGTGCGCACGCAGCCGCGCTCGCAGCTCGTCGCCCTCGGGGGAGTCGAGCACGCGCAGCGAGGCCAGCGCGGCTGCGGCGTCGGCGGGAGCGCCGGCGGTGGTGAAGATGAAGGCGCGTGCGGTGTTGGTGCACAGGTCGACCACGGCCCGGTCCGCCGCGACGTAGCCACCCACCGACCCGATCGCCTTGGAGAGCGTGCCGACGACCACCGCGCCCTCGGGTGACCGCGGACCGAGCACGGAGTGCGCCTCGTCGACGACGAGCAGCGCGCCGGTCGTCGCGCACAGCTCGGCCAGGGCGTCGAGCGGCGCGACGTCGCCGTCCATCGAGAAGACGGCGTCGGTCACGACGAGCGCCGGACGGTCGCCCGCCTCGGCGAGCAGCTCGGCCAGGTGGGCGACGTCGCCGTGGCGGTAGACGCGCACCGTCGCGCGGCTCGCCCGGATGCCGTCGATGATCGACGCGTGGTTGAGCTCGTCGGAGCAGACCACCACGTCCGGCACGGTCGCGACGAGCGCGCCGATCACGCCGAGGTTCGCCTGGAACCCCGTGGGGAAGAGCAGCGCGGCCTCACGTCCGGTCCGGGCCGCGAGCGCCGCCTCGAGCTCGTCGTGCACCGGCCGTGAGCCGACGATGAGCCGTGCTGCGCCCGCACCGGCGCCGTAGGCGGCCAGCGCCTCGGTCGCGGCGCGCACGACCCGTGGGTGCTGCGACAGGCCGAGGTAGTCGTTCGAGGCGAAGCTGGTGACCGGCCGTCCCTCGGCCGTGGCGGTCGCCGGGGTGCCCGAGGTGAGCGAGCGGATGCTGCGCCACCGCCCGGCGTCGCGGGCGGCGTCGTTGCGCGCCGCGATCCAGCCGGCCCACGGGTCGTTCACGCGTCGCCCCCGACGACGGCGTCGATGGACGCTGCCAGCACGTCGACGATGCGGTCGATCTCGTCCGGTGTGCTGGTGAGGATCGGCATGAGCACGACCACGTCGCCGAGCGGGCGCAGCAGGACGCCCCGCCGCACCGCCTCGGCACAGACGCGTCGGCCCCAGCGCTCGGCACCCTCGGGGGGTTCCAGCTCGACGCCGACCATCAGGCCCTGCTGTCGCACGTCGGCGACG
Source organism: Actinomycetes bacterium (assembly GCA_023423215.1). GTDB lineage: Bacteria > Actinomycetota > Acidimicrobiia > Acidimicrobiales > Microtrichaceae > JAFAFZ01. The sequence continues at coordinate 2,697 of JAFAFZ010000593.1, read as the reverse complement.
CCGTCGCGACCGACGACCTGCGCGTCGAGGAGCGCGGCCAGCTGCTCGCTGCGGGCGCGCACGTTGGCCAGCACGTCCAGCGACTCGAACAGCTCGAGGTGCGCGTGCCCGACCGCGGCGGCCAGGGCGTTCCCGCTGTAGGAGTGCCCGTGGTACAGCGTGCGCTCGCCCAGGTCCTCGCCCAGGAAGGCCTCGTAGACCCGGGGTGCGGCGACGGTCGCCGCCATCGGCAGGTAGCCGCCGGTGATGCCCTTGCCGATCGTCAGCAGGTCGGGGCGCAGGCCGCACTGCTCGCTCGCGAACATCGTGCCGGTGCGGCCGAACCCGGTCGCGACCTCGTCGCAGATCAGCAGGACGTCGTGCTCGGCGCACGCCGCGCCAAGGGCGGCGAACTCCGACGCCGGCCGCAGCTGCATGCCGGCCGCGCCTTGGACGAGCGGCTCGACGATCACCGCGGCGAGGCGGTCGTGGTGCCGTGCGATCAGCTCGCAGGCCGCGTGCAGGCAGTTCGGGTCGTCGTAGCCCGGCGCCCGCAGCACCTCGAAGCGCAGCGGGTCGAAGATGTCGGTGCCGAACCCGCCGGCGCCGACCGAGAGCGTGCCGATCGTGTCGCCGTGGTAGGCGCCGCCGAAGGCCAGGTACGTCGTGCGCCCGGTGACGCCCTGGTTCGTCCAGAACTGGAACGCGACCTTCAGCGCCTGCTCGACCGCCGCCGCGCCGTCGGACGCGAACAGGAGGTGCGGTGCGTCGACGGGCACGACGCGGGCGAGCGCCTCGGCGAACTCGATCGTCGTGCGGTTGCCGTTGCCCAGCAGCGTCGAGTGGGCGACGAGGTCGAGCTGGTCGCGCACCGCCCGATCGAGCTCGGGCACGCGGTGCCCGAGCGTCGTCACCCACAACGACGAGATCGCATCCAGGTAGCGCCGGCCGTCGACGTCGATCAGCTCGCGACCCTCGCCGCGCTCGACGATCACGGGCTGGTTCGACGCGTACGTGGACATCTGCGTGAAGCCGTGCCAGACCACCTCGGCGTCGCGCTCGATCCACGTTGCGGAGGACTCGCTCGGGGGTCGCTCGGCCGGCGTCACGGGTGAACCTCGTTCATCGATGGGGGGCGGAGCACGGGCGAAAAGTAGCGCCTCGGCGGATCGATCCCTCCGGCGCAGAACCCCCGTTCGATTACCGCGCGGAAACTTCGGGTTACCGCGCGGAAACTTGCGGGGTTCGGGTAACGCGGCTCGTCGCGACTGGTCACAATGCCCTGTGTGCGGGACCCCGACCGCACATGGACCCATCGAGAGGGAGAACCCAGGATGTCGGTGTCGCCCATGACGCCCAGCTTCGACGCGCCCGGATTCGAGGCGCCGAACTTCGACGGACCGACCGAGTCGGTGCGCACGCCCGTTGCCGGCTCGCTCGCCCACGACCTGGCCGTCGGCTCCACGACCGCAGCGCTGACCTTCGCAGGGCAGGGCTGGCGCTGGTGGGACGACCTGGCCGACCTGCTCGACCGTCGCAGCTGGATCCGCCCGACCGCCGCTGCGTGGGCCCGGACGATCGCGGAGCTCGCGAACGACCCCACGGTGCGCGACCTGGGTGGCGCGACCTCGACCTTCGATCCGATCGGCTGGGTCGTCGAGGGCCACTCGACGCCATCGACGGGTGAGCTGATGTCGCTGCCGCTCTCGCTGCCGGGCGTGCTGCTGACCCAGCTGCTCGCCTATCGCGAGGCGTGGGAGGACGGACTGGCCGCCGGGGTGGCGGCGGGTTCGGTCGTCGCCGCGACCGGCCACTCGGGGGGTGTCATCGCCGCTGCCGCCGTCGCCGCCCAGCCGGACGGGCTGCGCGACGACGCGCTGGTGCAGCCCTTCCTGCACCTCTCGGTGCTGCTCGGCCACGTCGCCGGCACCTGCGCGCACGCGGTCTCGCCCGCGGTGCTCGACGCCGCTGCGGGCGGCGACCTGGACGCGGCGACCCCGATGGTCGCGGTGACGGGCCTGCGCCTGGACCGCCTGGAGCAGGTGCTGTCGGGCCTGGGCGAGTCCGCCCACGGCGCGGCGCGCATCGCGCTGGTGCACGGGCCGACCCGTGCGGTCGTGTCCGGCTCGCCCGCCGCGCTCGCGACTGCGCGACGTGCGCTCGAGCGTGCGGCCGCCGCGGATCCGGGTGAGCCGAAGGTGACCTGGGAGCCGCTGGCCGTCAGCGCGCCCTGCCACCACCCGGTCCTCGCGGACGTGCGAGCCGAGGTCGTCGCCCGCGCCCACGCGATCGGGCTCACCCTGCCCGCTCCCTCGGGGCCGGTCCGCCTGGTGAGCCCGGACGGGCCACGCGTCCTGCCGTCGTCGAGGACCTCGGCGAACGGCAGCAACGGTCACGGTGCCATCGGCGACGGCACCACCCGCACCGGCGCGGACGCGGTCGCCGGTGGCACCGATCTGGTCGACGAGCTGGTCGGGGCGATGCTGACGAACCCCGGCCGCTGGACCGCCACGGCGGTCGCGCTCGCCCAGGGGTCGCTCGACCTGCCGCCGGCGCGTTGGCTGATCGACCTGGGTCCGTCCGACGGCGTCGCCAAGCTCGCGGGCGCGGCGGCGCGCGGCACGGGTGCGCAGGTGCTGGCGCTCGCCGGCGACGAAGGACGGCGTGCGCTGGTCACGATCGGCGGCCCGCCCCCCCGGGCCGGCGGGGGCGTAGCCG
>JAFAFZ010000324.1 GCA_023423215.1 Actinomycetes bacterium | reverse complement strand
CCGAGCCTGCCGCGCCCCGACGAACTCGTGGCTGCCCCGCCGCTCGCGTGGCGGCCGGCCGTCGCGCGCCGCGGCCCGTCCACGGGGGCGGGCCTGCTCCGAGGGGTCCTTGCGTCCGAGGGGGGAGAGCAGGCCCGACAGCAGCGACAGGTGGATCAGGTCCGGCGCCGCCCCGGCGCCCTCCTCGCCGCTCATCGCAGCGGGGTCCGGGCGCAGCCCGAGCTGCCGCGCGGCACGGCGCAGCTGCTCGTAGAGGTCCTGCCACTCGCGGATGCGCACGTAGTTGAGGTACTCGGTGCGGCTCATCCTGCGGAACTGGTTCGAGGACCGCTCCCGGCGCTGCTCGCGCAGGTGGTTCCACAGGTTCAGGTACGTCAGGAAGTCGCTGTCGGGGTGCTTGAACCGGGCGTGGAGCTGGTCGGCCTGCGTGCGGTGGTCGTAGGGCCGCTCCCGGGGGTCCTGGATCGACATGGCCGCGGCGATGACCATGACCTCGTGCAGGCAGCCGTTCTCGCCGGCCTCGAGCACCATGCGGCCGAGCCGCGGGTCGACGGGCAGGCGGACGAGACGGCGACCGAGCGGCGTCAGCCACTTGCGGGTGCCCGCGCGGTCGGGGTCGACCGCGCCGAGCTCCTCGAGCAGCGCGACGCCGTCGCGGACGTTGCGGCTGTCCGGCGGATCGACGAAGGGGAACGACGCGACGTCGCCCAGGCCGAGGTTGGCCATCTGGAGGATGACCGACGCCAGGTTCGTGCGGCGGATCTCGGGCTCGGTGAACTCGGGCCGGGAGTCGAAGTCCTCCTCGTCGTAGAGCCGGATCGCGATCCCGGGACCGACGCGTCCGCAGCGACCGGCGCGCTGGTCGGCCGAGGCCTGCGAGATGTCCTCGATCGGCAGTCGTTGCACCTTCGTGCGCTGGGAGTAGCGGGAGATGCGGGCGGTGCCGGGGTCGACCACCGACCGGATGCCGGGCACGGTCAACGACGTCTCGGCCACGTTCGTGGCCACCACGATGCGTCGGCGGGCGTGGCGGTCGAACACCCGGTGCTGCTCGGCCGACGAGAGCCGGGCGAACAGGGGGAAGACCTCGGTGTCCGGCAGTTCCAGGTCCTCGAGCGCGGCGGCGGTGTCGCGGATCTCCCGCTCGCCGGAGCAGAACACCAGCACGTCGCCGTCGATCTCGCGACGCAGCTCCTGCACCGCGTCGCAGATCCCCTCGACCTGGTCACGTCCCGTCGCGCCGGGACCTCGATCGGGGTCGTCGAGGGGGCGGTAGCGGATCTCGACCGGGAAGGTGCGCCCCTCGACCTCGATGACCGGGGCGTCGTCGAAGTGCTCGCTGAAGCGTGCCGTGTCGATGGTCGCCGAGGTGATGATGAGGTGCAGGTCGGGCCGCCGGGGGAGCAGGCGCCGCAGGTAGCCGAGCAGGAAGTCGATGTTGAGGGACCGCTCGTGCGCCTCGTCGACGATGATCGTGTCGTACCGGGACAGCGTGCGGTCGCGCTGGATCTCGGCGAGCAGGATGCCGTCGGTCATCACCTTGACCCGGGTGTCCGGGCCGACCCCGTCGTTGAACCGCACCTTGTAGCCGACGGTCCCGCCCAGCTCGCCGCCGAGCTCCGAGGCCACGCGCTCGGCCACCGAGCGCGCCGCGATGCGCCGGGGCTGCGTGTGCCCGATCCATCCGCCGCGCCCCGTCGACGGGTCCTTCGTCCCCCGGCCGGCCTCGAGGCAGAGCTTCGGCAGCTGCGTGCTCTTGCCGGACCCGGTCGCGCCGGCGACGACCAGCACCTGGTGCGCGCGGATGGCCGCGACGAGCTCGTCGCGCCGCTCGCGGATCGGGAGCTCGGGCGGGTAGCTGATGGACGGATCCACGGCCTCGGAAGGCTACGAGCTGCCGGCTCCGAGGTGGACACGCCTTTCGCCGCTCGCCCTCGGGCTCGACGTGCGTCCGGGGCGCGTGCTCCGCGATGATCCGGGACGTGCGAACCCCCCTCGACGACGCCTCACCCACCCGCGCCAGCTGGGAGGAGCGTCGGGAGTTCGGGCGCTCGCTGCGCAGCGTCGCCCCCCGGTCCTCGCACGCGGCGTGGTCGCCCTGGAGCGGTCGGCGCGACCCGATCGACGTGCTCGAGGAGCAGGCCGACTCGCGTGAGGCCGATCTGGTCCCGATCCGCTACGGCCGCATGGCGCAGTCGCCGTTCACGTACCTGCGCGGCAGCGCCGCGGTCATGGCGATGGACCTGGCGACCACCCCGGTCTCGGGCATCCGCGTCCAGGCGTGCGGCGACGCCCACGTCAACAACTTCGGCAAGTTCGCGACGCCCGAGCGCAACATCGTGTTCGACATCAACGACTTCGACGAGACGCTGCCCGCCCCGTGGGAGTGGGACCTGAAGCGGCTGTGCGTGAGCCTGCACGTCGTGGCGCGGATGCGGGGCATCTCGCGCAGCCGGACCGCGACGATCGTCGGGACCGCGGCGCGCACGTACCGGGAGCGCCTCCGACGTGCGGCGCACGCGACGGCCCTCGAGCTCTGGTACGAGCGCATCGACGTGGACCACATGCTGCGGGAGTTCCCGGAGTCGTACCGCCCCCGGCTGCGCAAGGACCTGGAGAAGGCGCGGCGCAAGGACCACAGCCGTGCGCTGTCCCGCCTGACCGAGCAGGTCGAGGCGACGACCCGGTTCCGCGACGACCCGCCGCTGCTCGTGCACCTGGACGACACCGACATCGGGAGGGACGGCCGCGGCATGGAGGACGTCCTGTCGATGATCGAGCAGTACCGGCTGAGCCTCGCCGAGGACCGCCGGGACCTGTTCGACCGGTTCCGCGTCGTGGACGTGGCCCGCAAGGTCGTCGGGGTCGGCAGCGTCGGCACCCGGTGCTGGGTCGTGCTCTTCGAGGGCCCCGACCGCCCGGGCGGCGACCACATCGTGCTGCAGGTCAAGGAGGCGCAGCGCTCGGTGCTCGAGCCGTACGCCGGTCCGCCCACCCAGGGCCACGACGGCATGCGCGTCGTCGTGGGCCAGCGCCTGACGCAGGCGGCGAGCGACCTGTTCCTGGGGTGGTGCGAGGGGCCCCGCACCGGCCGGCAGTACTACGTGCGCCAGCTCTGGGACGTGAAGGGCCAGAGCGACGTGCTGCGCATGGGTGCCGCGGACCTGCGCTACTACGGCTCGGTGTGCGCCTGGGCGCTGGCGCGTGCGCACGCCCGCACCGGCGACGCGACGCAGCTCGCCGGGTACCTGGGTCGCAACGACCGCGTCGACCGGGCGCTCGTCGCGTTCTCCGAGGCCTACGCCCGCCAGAACGCCGAGGACCACGAGGCGCTCGTCCGGGCGATCGAGCGGGGACGCGTCCAGGCGCTCCTGCCGGACTGACGCCACCGGCCGACGGTCCGGGCGCTGCGACGGCGCCCCTAGTCTCGCCCGATGCAGCTCGTCTCGGCCGACCACGTCGTCACCGTCGACGACCGCGACTCGGTCCTCGCCGACGCCGCGGTGCTGATCGGCGACGACGGCACGCTCCACGCGGTCGGCGCCGTGGCGGACCTGCGCGCCGCGCACCCCCGCGTCGAGGAGCTCGCGCTGCCCGGCCACGTGCTGCTGCCGGGGCTGGTCAACGCCCACACCCACCTGGCGATGACCATGTTCCGGGGCCTGGCGGACGATCGCGACCTGCAGCAGTTCCTGGACCGGGTCGTGCCCGCCGAGGCGGCCGTGCTGGACGAGGAGCGCGTGGGGACGGCGACCGTCGCCGCCGCCGTCGAGAGCGTGCTGGCCGGGGTGACGACCGCGCTCGACATGTACTTCTTCCCCGACGCGGTCCTGGCCGCCGGGGCGTCGGTCGGGCTGCGCATCGTGACCGGGCCGACGTTCTTCCCCGGCGAGGGACCCGAGGGACTGGGCGGCGCCGAGCGCGTCGAGTGGGCGGAACGCTGGTTGGCCGAGCACCCGGCTCGGCCCGGGTGGCGTCCGGTCGTCGCACCGCACTCGACGTACCTGGTCCCGCCGGAGGAGCTGGTCGAGCTGGGGGCGATGGCCGAGCGGCACGGCGCGGTGCTGCACGTGCACGCCGCCGAGAGCCCGGGTGAGCTGGCGACCGTCGCGCAGCTGCACGACGCCCGGCCGGTCGAGCTGCTCGGTCGCCTCGGCCTGCTGCGCCCGCGCACGGTGCTGGCCCACGGGGTGCACCTGGACGACGACGAGCTGGCGCACGTCGCCGCGTCCGGCGCCGCGGTCGCGCACTGCCCGGCGTCGAACCTGAAGCTCGCCTCCGGCGTCGCCCGGGTGCCCGAGCTGGTCGCAGCGGGCGCCGTCGTGGCGCTCGGCACCGACGGCGCGGCCAGCTCGAACGACCTGGACCTGTTCGGCGTGATGCGGCTGGCCGCGCTGCTCCACAAGGGCGTCTCGGGGGACGCGACCCTGCTGCCCCCCCCCCCCCTCGTGCGGGCCCCGCCCCTCCGCGGCGCGCA
>JAFAFZ010000284.1 GCA_023423215.1 Actinomycetes bacterium | reverse complement strand
ACGACGGGGTCGTCGACGCCTTCGTCGCCGACCTGGCCGACGCGGTCGCCTCGCACGGCACCGCACGCGGCGGCGAGCACGTGTACGGCGGGGTGGTCGAGTCCTGATCCGCCCTCGCGCCCGCCAGGTCGGCGTGGTGGCGCCGCCACGGCAGGTGGTGACCACCCGTCAGCGGAGTTCGGGAATCCGAGAGGTGTGGCGGTAGCGTGGCTCCACCGGCCCCGACCACGTGCTCGGGCCAGAAGGAGCGACTGGTGATCAGCGAGATCAGCGTGGACGAGCTGGCGGACCTGGTCGAGCGCGGCGTGACCGTCATCGACGTCCGTCGACCCGACGAGTACGAGACGGCGCACGTGCCCGGCGCCGTGCTGGTGCCGCTGCAGGAGATCCCCGAGCGCCTGGGCGACGTGCCCGACGACGAGACCGCCTACGTGATCTGCAAGGTCGGCGGTCGCAGCATGAAGGCGTGCGAGTTCCTGGTCACCCAGGGCTACGACGTCGTGAACATCGCCGGGGGCACCGACGCCTGGATCGAGTCGGGTCGTCCCACCGCCTCCGGCCCGGAGCCCGGCTGAGCCGTGGCCGACTCCGTGGGCGCCGAGTTCGAGCTGATCGAGGACGACGACGCGTTCGCCGCGCTGGTCGATCGACTGGTCGACGAGGAGCGCTACGCGATCGACACCGAGTTCCACCGCGAGCGCACCTACTTCCCCCAGGTCGCGCTCGTGCAGATCGCCGACTCGCACGGCGTCTCTCTGGTCGATGCGCTCTCGGTCGACCTGCACCCCTTCGCCAAGGTGCTCGACGGGCCCGGGCTGGCGGTCATGCACGCCGCGCGCCAGGACATGGAGGTCATGGAGCGCTCCTGCGGCACCGTGCCCAGCCGTCTGGTCGACACGCAGCTCGCGGCCGGGTTCCTCGGCTACACGAGCCCGTCGCTGTCGACGCTGCTGGAGCGTGAGCTCGGCGTCCGCGCTCCGAAGGCCGACCGGCTCACCGACTGGTTGCGTCGCCCGCTCAGCGACGCACAGCTCGTCTACGCCGCGGCGGACGTCGCGCACCTGCTCGAGCTGCACTCGATCCTGATGACGCGGGTCGAGGAGCGAGGCCGCACGGCGTGGGTCGAGCAGGCCTGCGAGGAGCTGCGCACCGAGGACCGAGGTCCTCGCGACCCCGACGACGCCTGGCGCCGCATCAAGGAGATCCGCCACCTGCGCGGCTCCGCGCTGGCGATCGCCCAGGCGGTCGCGGCGTGGCGCGAGCAGCGTGCGATCGAGACCGACCAGACACCCCGCTTCGTCCTCTCCGACCTCGGCGTGGTGGGCGTGGCCGCCGCGGCACCCGATCGGGTCGAGGACCTGCGTTCGCTGCGCGGGGTCGAGGGTCGCAACCTGCGCGCCGGCCTGGCCGAGGAGCTGCTCGCCGTGGTGCGGGCCTCCGAGGGCACGACGCCCGTGCGGCCGCCGGCCTCGCAGGTGCCGGAGCTCCCCTCCGAGCTGCGCCCCGCCGTCCCGCTGGTCAGCGCGTGGGTGAGCCAGCGGGCCCGGGAACTCGAGCTCGAGACCTCGCTCCTGGCCACACGATCGGACCTCGAGGACCTGCTGCGCGGCGTGCCGGACGCGCGCCTGACCCACGGCTGGCGCGCCGAGCTGGTCGGTGAGCCGATCCGTCGACTCGTCGAGGGCGAGGCCACCCTCGCGTTCGACCGCGAGACCGGGCTGCTCCTCGAGGACCGCGTGCGCTGACGCGCCGCCGCCCCAGCAGCCGTCACCTCGATCCGCCCAGCACCCCGGACCCGGTGCGGTTGCACATGCTCGGGCAGGTACTTCCGCGCCCGCTTCAGCGCCACGGCCCTGCTCAGGAGAGCAGGAAGCCGGCGACGACGACGGTCAGCACGCCGATCGCGACCGCGGCGTAGCGCCGGTCGCCACGGCGCACCCACCGTGCGGCGAACCAGGCGACCCGGTACAGCGGCGCGCCGATCAGGACCAGGACGAGGGCACCACCGGTCCACCGGCCGTACTCCGCCGGCAGCAGCACCGTCACCAGGGCCAGCACGGCGGCGACCAGCAGCACGCGACCCATGAGGTCCGAGAGGCGCTGGTAGCGACCGGGCCGTGGGTCGACCAGGTGCGGTCCGTCCCCGTTCACCGAGCCACTCGATTCACAGCGTCCTGCCGATCACGACGACCGCGACCACGACCAGCAGCGAGCCGGTGACCCGCCGCACGGTCGTCGCGTGCAGCACCGACTGGAGCCGGGCACCGGTCGCGCCGCCCAGCAGCGCGCCCACGACCACGCCGGCGCCGCCGCGCACGTCCAGTCGTCCCTGCCCGGCGTAGATGATCAGCGCCGTCGCCGCGGTGACGCCGGAGACGAAGGTCGTGGTCGCGGCTGCGACCTTGACCGGCACCTTCATGACCTCGCTCATCGCGGGCGTCTTCAGGAACCCGCCTCCGACGCCCGCCAGCCCCGACACGACACCGGCCAGGACCGACAGCCCGAGCCCGGCCGGCACACGTTCGGCGTGGTACGGCACGACCCGGCCCTGGAGCGAGTAGCTGCCGCCCAGCGTTCCGGGCCACTCGCCGGCCGGCTCGTCGTCGAAGATGCCGACGGGCTGGTTGCGCAGGCCCTTGCGGGCGATGGCGGCGACCGCGCCGACCAGCGCCGCCAGGCCGAGCAGGCGGGACAGCCACGTCTCGGAGACCTGCGTCGACGCCAGCGCACCGACGACCGTGCCGATCGAGGCGAACAGCTCGACCGAGAGGCCCAGGCGGTGGTGCACCAGCCCGTCGTCGATCTGGCGGCTCGCGGCGGCCAGCGAGCCGGCCGCGACCGTCAGCATGCCGAGCGGTGCGGCGACGAGCGGGTCGACGTCCAGCAGCAGGAGCACCGGGACCAGCAGGGTCGCCCCGCCGATGCCGCCGAGCGCGCCAGCGAACGCACAGGCCGCGCCCAGCCCGATCAGGGCGAGGAGCGGCAGGGTCAGCACGCCCGGCAGCTCACCACACCCCGACCACCCGCGCCTCATCCGGTGCGAGCGTCGTGCCGGTGGCGTCCTGGTGCGTGCCGCCGAGCCACGCACCGTCGGCCACGGCGGCCGCGACCGGGGCGTCGGTGAAGTTCACCGCGACCTCGACGGTCGTGACCAGATCGGGCGGATCGCCCGGCCCCGGCTCGGCGTGGCGGCGCCAGCGCAGCACGCCCTCGGGCGCGTCGAGCAGCTCGATCGTGCCCCGGTGCAGGGACGGCAACGAGCGCCGCAGGCGCAACAGCTCCTGGTAGAGGTGCAACGTCGACCCGGGATCGGCGGCCTCGGCCTGGACCGAGTGCACGGCGGCATCCGGCGGGAACGGCAGCCAGGGCTCGCCGTCCCATCCGTGGCCCGGCTCGCTCGTCCACGGGATCGGCGCACGGCAGCCGTCGCGCCCGCCCGGGTCGACCACGCGGTCGTCCGGGACCTCGGCGTCCTCGAGGCCGAGCTCCTCGCCCATGTAGAGGAACGGCGTGCCGCGCAGGGTGAGCAGCAGCACCGCGGCGGCGCGGGCGCGGGCGTCGCTGCCGTAGCGGGTGCGGTGGCGCGGGTTGTCGTGGTTCGACAGCACCCACGTGGGCCAGCTGCGGCGGGACTCGGCCAGCTCGTACGCGGCGACCAGCTCCTCGCGCCACTGCGCCGCGTCCCACTGGCGGTGCATCGGCAGGAAGTTGAACGCCAGGTGCAGCTCGTCGCCGTCGCCCAGGTAGGACATCATCTGCTCGCGGTCGAGCACGTAGGTCTCGCCGACGATGACCCGCTCGCCGTCGTAGGAGTCGACGAGCGTGCGCAGCGCTCGCAGCTGCTCGTGCGTGCCGGGCCCGAAGTCCTGGAGCATCGCCGGCAGGCCGACCAGCTCCGGGGCGATGTCCGCCAGGGCGGGATCCTTGCCGATGCAGTGCACCACGTCGGCACGGAAGCCGTCGACGCCCCGGTCCATCCAGAACCGCAGCACGTCGTGCATGCCCCGGACCACGCCGGGGTGGTTCCAGTCGACGTCGGGCTGCTCGGGCAGGAACAGGTGCAGGTAGTACTGACCGCTCTCCTCGTCGAGCGTCCACGCGTCGTTGCCCGCCGGGAAGGCGGCGCTCCAGTTGTTCGGCGGTCCGCCGTCCGGTGCGGGGTCGCGCCAGTGGAACCACTCGCGGTGCGGGTCGTCCCGCGACGAACGTGCCGCCAGGAACCAGGGGTGCTGGTCCGACACGTGGTTCGGCACGAAGTCGATCAGGACGCGCAGCCCCCGCTCGTGCGCCGCGGCGATCAGCGCGTCGGCCGCCGCCAGGTCGCCGAAGACCGGATCGACGTCGCAGTGGTCCGACACGTCGTAGCCGAAGTCGGCCATGGGGGAGCGGTAGAACGGCGACAGCCAGACCGCCCCGACGCCCAGCTCGACCAGGTGGTCGAGGTGCGCCGTGATGCCCGCCAGGTCGCCGATCCCGTCGCCGTCGGCGTCCGCGAAGCTGCGCGGGTAGATCTGGTAGACGACCTCGGTCATCCACCACGGGGGGCGATCCGCCGAGCGTCCTCCATCACTGCCATCGATCATCGAATCGCTCCCCGAGATGGCCCGTGCACACGGGTCCGGGCAGCGTAGTGGGGCTCGCCGTCACATGATCGGCCACGGTGCTCGCGCTACACTCGGCTACTCAGTCATCGATGACGGGGAGTCCCACCGTGAAGAAGGGTCGGCACCGGCGGTACGAAGAGGCCCGAGCGCTGAAGCGCGGCCCGGACCTCGACATCGAAGCGCTCTTCACCGACCTCGAGGGCGAGCCGGCCATGGTGGCAGCGGTCGTCGAGGACCCCCTCAGCGAGGACGTCGAGGCCGACGACGAGGCCGATCTGGAGATCGCCGACTACCTGTCCGACGAGGACGAGGACGACCTCGAGACCTGATCCGCGCCGTTCCCGGGCGCGTCAGCCGCCGCGGGTCCGCCGGCCCATCGGGCTGGTGGTGAGCCGGTCGACGAACCGGCGCAGATCGCCCTCACCGGAGATGCGCACCCCGTCCGACGGCAGCGCCGCGCCCCACGGCGCGGCATCGACCAGCTCCTGCGGCGGCAGCAGCGGGATCCCACGGTAGGTCAGACCCGGCGGGCAGCCACCCGAGGCGTTCGGGTGGCGGAAGGTGATCGCACCCGCGGTGAGGCCGCCGTCCTCGAGCACCATCTCGGCGGGCTCGCCGAAGCGCTCGACCAGCACGTCGACCGCGGTCCGCACGACCGCGTGGTACCGGCGGGTGACGCGGTCGGCCAGGCCGTCCAGGTCCTCGGGCACGAAGGGCTCGTTCACCCGCGCACGCACGGCGAGCACGGGCCCCATGCGCGACGACCGGTGGCCGGTGCGCAGGCGGGCCAGGTCCCGCCCGTTGAGCCGGGTCGAGCGCACCGACGCCAGTCTGGGGTGGCGTCGCCATCGGCGCGCCTCCTCGGCGACCGCCAGGATGCGCGCGGCGTCCTCGGCGGGCACCTTCTGGCCCGTCGGGCCGGCGAGCGCCTTGGCGGCTCGTGCGATCGCGTCGAGCGACGCGACCAGGACCCGGTTCTCGACCGTGTCGAAGCTGCGTGACGGGGTGGCACAGACGAAGACGTCGTCGTTGCCGAGGGCGTTGGCCCTGGCCGTCAGCGTCTCGGACCACAGGACGGGTCCCCGGACCGAGTAGATGCAGCGCTCGGTGTCGCTCTCGACCGACGTGGTGAGGGTGCGGACCCGCAGCTCCATGCCGTCGAGCAGCACCTGCGCCTCGGGGGACGCGGCGAGCGAGATGCTCAGCGCGTCGGACAGCGCCAGCGGGTCGATGCCGGTCAGCGCGACCACGCACGCGACGGCGCTGGTGCCCGGAGCACGACGCCGCCACAGCGCGGCGACCGATCCGGCCGTCGCGGCGG
>JAFAFZ010000584.1 GCA_023423215.1 Actinomycetes bacterium | reverse complement strand
CGCCGCTGCGGCGCCGGGTCCACGAGCGGGTGCGTCCGGTGCACACCGCCGTCGTCGGCGCGGCGCACCACGACGCTCCGCAGGACGCCGTCGACGAGGAGCTCCCGGGCGCGCGACCGGAGTTCTTCTTCGCGCCGGACCAGATGCGCAAGCGCCGCACGGACTGGGGCCCCCACGGTGTCGAGGAGGGGCACGCCGCCGCGTGGGAGCGCTTCGCGCCCGTCGTCGCGGACTGGGTCGACGTCGAGGTCGGCCACGGCCCGGAGGGGCTCCGGGCGGCGTGGCTGGAGACGCTGGCCGGCGCAACCCCGCCGCGCACCGGCCTCGTCATCCAGCTCTAGGGCAGCGTGATGGCGCCCTTCTCGGCGCCCTGCGCCAGCACCGCGTACTTCGCCAGCACGCCCGAGGTGTAGCGGGGCTCGGGCACCTTCCAGTTCGCCTTGCGGGCCTCGAGCGTCGCCTCGTCGACCAGCAGGTCGATCGTGTGGTTCGTGACGTCGATGCGGATCAGGTCGCCCTCTTCGACGAAGGCGATCGGGCCACCGTCCACGGCCTCGGGAGCGACGTGGCCGATGCAGAAGCCGTGGGTGCCGCCCGAGAAGCGGCCGTCGGTGATGAGTGCCGCGTCGCCGCCGCGGCCGGCGCCCTTCATGGCGCCGGTGATGGCGAGCATCTCGCGCATGCCCGGGCCTCCCTTGGGGCCCTCGTAGCGGATGACGAGCACGTCGCCGGCGTTGATGCGACCTCCGAGCACGGCCTCCATTGCGGCGGACTCGCCCTCGAACACGCGGGCCGGGCCCTCGAACTCCTGGAAGTCGATGCCGGCGACCTTGACCACCGAGCCCTTCGGGGCGAGCGAACCGGTCAGCACGGCGATGCCGCCGACGTCGTGGATCGGGTTCGACAGCTCGTGCACGACCTCGCCGTCCGGTGCTGGCGGATCGATGAGCGCCAGGTTCTCGGCCACCGTCTTGCCGGTCACGGTGATCTCGTCGCCGTGCAGCAGGCCGGCGTCGAGCAGCATCCCCATGACCACGGGCACGCCGCCGATGCGGTCGACGTCGACCATCTCGTAGGTGCCGTGCGGCTTGGTGTCGGCCAGGTGCGGCACCTTCGCGGCGATCTTGTTGAAGTCGTCCAGCTCGAGCTCGACGCGTGCCTCGTGGGCGATGGCGAGCAGGTGCAGCACGGCGTTGGTCGAGCCGCCGAGCGCCATGACGACGGCGATGGCGTTCTCGAACGCGGCCTTGGTGAGGATGTCGCGGGGCCGGATGTTCTGGCGCAGCAGGTTGAGCACCGCGGTGCCCGACGCGTAGGCGTAGTCGTCGCGGCGGCGGTCCACCGCGGGTGCCGAGGCCGAGCCCGGCAGCGACAGGCCGATGGCCTCGCCGACCGAGGCCATGGTGTTGGCGGTGAACATGCCGGCGCAGGCGCCGATCGTCGGGCAGGCGGCACGCTCGATGGCGTCGAGCTCGGCGTCGTCGATCGCGCCGGTCGCGTGCGCGCCGACCGCCTCGAACACCGAGGTGATGTCCAGCACCCGGCCGTTGTGGTTGCCCGGCAGGATCGATCCGCCGTACATGAACACGGCGGGCACGTTGCAGCGGGCGGCGGCCATCATCATGCCGGGCAGTGACTTGTCGCAGCCGGCGAAGCTGACCATCGCATCCATGCGCTCGGCGTGCATCACGGTCTCGACCGAGTCGGCGATGACCTCGCGCGACACGAGTGATGCGTGCATGCCCTCATGGCCCATCGAGATGCCGTCCGACACCGAGATGGTGTTGAACTCGATCGGGTAGCCGCCCGCCGCCGCGACGCCCTCCTTGGAGCGCTTCGCCAGGTTGGCGAGGGGCATGTTGCAGGGGGTGACCTCGTTCCAGGAGGACACCACCGCGACCTGGGGCTTGTCCCAGTCGTCGTCGGTCATCCCCGTCGCCCGCAGCATGGCTCGGGCCGCCGAGCGCTTGGGGAAGTCCGTGACGTCGTGCGAGTGGATCTTCAGGTCCTGGCGGTCACTCATGGCCCCCAAGGTAAACGATCAGTCGCCCGGTCCCTCCACGCGTATGCACGCCGTCTTGGGCACCGTGACCCGCACCCCGTCGGCGTGCACGACCGCCACGATGCAGCGCTCCGTGAAGCCGGCCCACCACCCGCTCGGCTGGAACCGGATGTAGGACTCATCCGCGACGGCGGTGACGTTCACGAAGCCCGGCTCGTCGCGCACCCGCTGCGCCAGCGAGCCGTCGCGCCGCACCCCGGCGTTGAAGGCCAGGAACTCCTCGGGCGTCGCGTCGGCGAGCAGCTCCTGGAGCTCGGCCGCACGAGAGGAGGTCGCCGAGTCGGCTGCACGCTCGGCCAGGAGCTTGCCGCCCAGCAGGACGAACACGACGACCAGCACGACCAGCACCGTGATCGTGACGGCGCGGTGCTCGCGCAGGACCGCGAAGCGGGTGCGTTTGACCTCGGGCTCGAGCGAACGGCCCGAGAGCAGCGGACCGCTGAGCGAGGGACCGGACGGCGCCGCGCCGGGCCGCTTGCGGCGGACGACGGGCGGGGCCGGCCGCTCGATCGGGGCGGGCGGCACCTCGGCGCCGTCGCGGGGTGGGGTCACGATCCGCGGTCGTGCCGGCTCCGGGTCCCCGTCGGGCGCGCTCATCGCCAGAGATGATGACTCAGAAGCGCACCCAGCACCATGGCAGCGGCCACGTCGAGAACAGCTCGTCGACACGTGCGGCGGCCCCGTCGACGACCTGCCCCGCACGGCCGGCGCGCACCGCTCGGCGCAGCGATCCGCCGCCGAGCAGCAGCGAGCCCAGCTGGCCGATCGGCAGCGAGACGTCGGGTGCGTCGTCGGTGCGCTCGCAGCGCCCACTCCCCCGCTCGACCGTCAGCCGGTAGCGGCCCGCCAGCTCCGGGAGGCGGGTGTCCGTGACCTCGAGCACGACCGTGCCGTCCTGCGCGTACGTGCGGGCCTCGAGCGCGGCCACCACGTCCAGCAGCCGAACCCAGAGCAGGTCCTGGTCCCAGCGGGTGCGGGCCTGTCTCGGGTCCGCGACGACGTCGAAGAGCGCGTGGTCGGTCGCGATCGGCCCGTCGACCCGAGCGACCAGGTCGTGGTCGAGCACGGTGCGCCACAGCGCCAGCTCGACCGGCGTGTCGACACCGACGAGCTCCCACACCTCGAGCGAGTGCTCCGCCTGGCCGCTGCTCCAGTCCTGGGTGATCCCGTAGAGGACGTACCCGTCGGGCCGACCGTCGCCGTCGAGGTGCACGATGACCTGGTGGCCGCCGCCGCCCTGGTAGGTGTCGGCGTCGCCGAGCACGACGCCCCACCATGCGTCGGTGCGGGCGAGCCCGCCGGGCACGGCGCGGCGCACGCGGTCGTGCACCTCGGCGCATGTGACGAGGGTCGCCGGGTCGTCGCGACGAACGTGTCGGAACGAGCCGCCGGGGTCCGGCCAGTCGTCGCGGAACGCGGCTCGACGGCTGTGCAGCTCGACCAGCCGCCAACGCGTCGCCACGCCGTAGCCGAAGCGTTCGTAGATGCGCGCCTCGGACGCGTGCAGGACGGCGGCGACGTCGCCGCGCTCGCAGCA
>JAFAFZ010000188.1 GCA_023423215.1 Actinomycetes bacterium | reverse complement strand
AGGGCGAACGGGTCGTCCAGCAGGCCCGAGGCGGCCGCCTCGTCGACCGGTAGGGCGCCCCGGGCCGGGGTGAGGGCGACGGTGCGCACGCCTGCGGCGTGCAGTGGCGCCAGCCCACCGGGCAGCTCGGCGGTGCGGGCCGTCGGCACCCGCATCGCCCAGCCGGACGAGACGCGGATCGACCGTCGGTACAGCGGATCGGCGCACCGCGGGTCGAGCACGACGGCGTCCAGACCGAGCGCAGCGGCGTTGCGGTAGACCGAGCCCAGGTTCTCGTGGTCGTTCAGGCCCTCCAGCACGACCAGACGTCGTGCTCCGGACACGACCGCCTCGACGTCCGGCCACGGGCGGCGCTCGGCGACCGCGAGCACGCCACGGTGCACGTCGTAGCCGGTGACCTCGGCCAGCAGGGGTCGCTCGGCGACGAGCACGGGGACGCCGCGGTCCTCGAGCCGCTGCACGAGCTGGACCAGCGAGGACGCGCGAGAGCTGCTGAGCAGCGCGGAGCGCACGTGGTGGTCGCCGGCGAGCAGCTGGTCCAGCGCCAGCACCCCCTCCACGACGAACACGCCGTGGCCGTCGCCGCCCTCGAGGTGTCGTCGCGCCGCCGCGTCGGTCAGGTGGCGGTAGTCCGCCAGGCGCGGGTCGGCGGGGTCGTCGAGCAGCTCCATCGACGCCAGTCTCGCAGTCGACGGCGCTCGGCCGGCACAGCGCCGCGACGGGCCGCAGCGGGGAGCCGGCTCAGAGGACGGGGCGGCCCGTGGTGGCGGAGCGGTCCCGGACCAGCAGGTCGCGGAACTCCGTCTCGGGGACCGGCCGGGAGTACAGGTAGCCCTGACCGAGCTTGCAGCCCAGCGTCTTGAGCAGCTCGGCCTGCAGCTCCTGCTCGATGCCCTCGGCGATGGTGCGCACGCCGAGCTGCGACGCGAGGTCGAGCACCGCGGTGACGATGCGCTGGTTCGTGAACTTCTCGAGGTCGTCCACGAAGCTCTTGTCGATCTTCAGCACGTCGAACTCGAACTGCTGGATGTAGCCCAGCGAGGAGTAGCCGGTGCCGAAGTCGTCGACCGCCAGGCGGGTGCCGAGCGTGCGCAGCTCGTGCATGGTCGAGCGGATCTTGTCGGTCTCGGTGATGAGGGTGGACTCGGTCACCTCGAGCACCAGCCGCTCGGCCGGCAGGCCCGAGCGCTGCAGGATGTCGAGCACCGTGGCGACGATGCGCTCGTCGTGCAGCTGCTGGACCGACAGGTTGACCGACATCGTGAAGTCCGACAGCGGCTCGCCGTACTCCTTGCGCCAGGTCGCCAGGTCGGTGCACGCGCGTTCCAGGATCCACTCGCCGAGCGGACCGATCAGGCCCGACTCCTCGGCGAGGGGGATGAACAGGCCGGGGCCGAGCAGGCCGCGGCGCGGGTGGTCCCAGCGGATCAGGGCCTCGGCGCCGACGATCTGACGGGTCGCCATGTCGACCACCGGCTGGTAGTAGGCGACGAACTGCTCGTGGGCGATGGCGCGGGCCAGGTCGGCGCGCAGCTCGAGGCGGTCGAACGAGGCCGTGTGCATGAACGCCTCGAACACGACGATCTGACGCTTGCCCTGGGTCTTGGCCCGGTACATCGCGGTGTCGGCGTTGCGCAGCAGGATCTCGCCCGAGGCCTCGCGGTCGTGGTCGAACACGATGCCCGCGGACGCCGTGATGGTCAGCTCGCGCCCGTCGATGACGAAGGGGCTGGCGATCGCCGAGAGGACCTGGTCGGCCAGGTCGGTGATGTGGCTCTCGCCGTGCGCCCGCTCGAGCACGATGACGAACTCGTCGCCGCCGATGCGGGCCGCGACGTCGCCGAAGTCCAACATGCCGGTGATGCGCTCCGCGACGGCCTTCAGCAGCTGGTCGCCGAAGGCGTGGCCGAGGGAGTCGTTGATGTCCTTGAAGTCGTCGATGTCGATCAGGACGGCCGCGACGGTGGTGGAGCCGCTGTTGCGGGTCAGCATGCCGGCCAGGTCCTCGAGGACGTGGACCCGGTTGGCCAGGCCGGTCAGCTCGTCGTGCGTGCTCTGGTAGCGGAGCCGCTGCTCCATGTTCTTGCGGTAGGTGACGTCACGGGCGTTCAGCACGAAGCCGGCCACGGCGGGCTCGTCGCGCAGGTCGGTGATCGTGGTCTCGATCGTGTGCCAGTCGCCCTCGGCGCCGCGGAAGCTGAACTCGACCAGCTCGAGGCCCTGCTCGGTCCCGTTGAGGGCTGGCCCACCCTGGTGCGACTGCCAGTTCAGGTCGTTGTCTCGGAAGACCTCGTCGAGCGACAGGCCCTGGATGTCCTCGGCCGTGCGGTGGAGCACGCCCTCGACCGAGGGGCTCGCGTAGCGGATGCCGCCACGGGCGTCGAGCACGATCACGAGGTCCGTCGAGTTCTGGACGAGGGCCTTGAAGCGGGCCTCGGAGAGCACCAGGCGCTCCTCGGCCATCTTGCGGTCGCCGATCTCACGGGCGTTCAGCACGACGCCGCCGATGTTCGGGTCGCTCGAGAGGTCGACGCCGACGACCTCGAACCAGGCGTAGGTGCCGGCGAAGTGGCGCAGGCGGATCTCGACGGTCTCGCGCAGCCCGAAGCGGATGTCGCTGAGCATGCTGGACGCCGCGGCGCGGTCGTCGCGGTGGATCAGGCCCATCACGTCGATCGAGGCGAGGTCCTGGGGCGGGTAGCCGAGCAGGCGCTGCGCGACGGGGGAGACGTAGCTGAGCGTCAGGTCGTTGCGCAGCACCGCCACGATGTCGGAGGAGTTGTCGATGAGGGCTGCGAAGCGGTCCTCGCTGCGCTGGCGGACCTGCTGCTCGGTGTGGTCGACGGCGCGGAAGGCGATGGCGGACTCGCGGCAGAGCGCCGTGACGGCGTTGCGCTCGTCGTCGCCGAGCGGGCGGTCGGTGCAGACCACCAGCACGCCACGCAGCTCACGCTGCACGACGACCAGGCCGGCGACCCATGGACGGCGGTCGCCGACGTCGATCGAGAGCAGCTCGCCGGTGGTCGCTCGGTGCCCGTCGGACAGGAGGCGCTCGAGCGCGTCGAGGGCGGGCCGGAAGTCGTGCTGGGGGCGCGTGGGGTCGACGACGAAGGGGTCGGTGACGAGCCCGGCGCTGATCAGGTTGGTGCCGAGCACCTGCTCGGCGCCGACGGTGACGACCCGGACGACGTCCTCGGTCGTCTCCGCGCTCACCAGGCGCTCGCCGACGCCGCGCAGCGTCGCCTCGAGCGCGGCCAGCTCCTCGTTCTGGCGCACCAGGCGCCCGAGTCGGGTGACCACCAGCGGCGCGAGGGCGAGCGACGCGACGGCGGGAAGCACCAGGCTGACGGTGTCGTGGCGGGCCAGGCCGACCACGAGCAGCACCGGCGGGGCGATGAGCGCGAGGGCCAGCACGCCGATGCGCTTCGAGGTGAGGCGGCGCAGCAGGGTCGGGTCCGAGGGGCGGGACGTGAGCATGCGCACCGACGGGTGCAGCAGGCCGGCGGTGCCGAAGATGAACGCGAACGGGGCGACGTAGAGGCGGGCGTCCTCGGCCAGGCGGCCGGCGGTGACGAGCGTCGCGACCAGGTCCAGCGCGAAGGTCGCGAGCAGGCCGGCGGCCAGGAACCGGTTGCTGGTCGAGCGCTGCGATCCCGACACGAGCGCCAGCACGGCGGCGACGACGAGGAGCAGCGAGAACCCGGCGTAGACGATGTTGGTGATCTGCTGCGCCTCGGGGGCGGTGGTCGTCTGCAGGTAGGGGATCAGGATGATCGACCACTGGAGCATCGCGACGGCGACGCCACCGACGACCGCGTCCAGGAACGGGTCGAGGGTGAAGCGGCGCACCCGTCGGTGCACGATCGTGAGGATCGCGGCCAGGAACAGCAGCGTGGCCGCGAAGGCGAACAGGTCCGCGACCGAGGGGAAGGGGTAGTCCGTGCCCCGGATCGTCCCGTCCACGGTGCGGACGATGCCCCCGACGAGCGCCGAGGCGCCGGCCACCACGATCAGGGTGACGGGCTGGCGCACCTCCTTGGGGAGCTCCCGCAGACGCAGCCCGGCGATGACCACCGAGGCCCAGCCGAACAGGGCGTACCAGATCGACTTCAGGTCGGTCGGCAGCACGAGGAACACCACCGCCCACACCGCCGAGGCCCACAGGTACCGGCGCAGGCGGACGCGTTCCGCCGTCGTGGCCTCGTCCTCCTGGGTTGTGACAGCCGTCGGGCCGGACATGGGCGTCCTCGTGTGAGAAGGGTCCGCTTACCTCATCGGCGTTCCCGCCGAGGAATCAAGATGTGCGGTGAGAATCCCGCGACGAGGCCGTCTCGCCCCGGGCGGGCACGGGAGCGTCGGCGGGCCCCTCGAGGCCCCCGTCGGGCGGCTGCTCGCCGGTGCGGGGCGCACGGATCTGGCGGCGGATGCGCAGCACGGCCAGCACCCCGAAGACCAGCATCCACAGCAGCACGCCCCAGTAGGCGAGGGCCGGCATCGAGCCGGAGGCCCCGAAGATGTAGGCGTAGGGGGCCAGGAAGGCGAGCGCCACGACGACCGCCCAGGGGATGGCCTGGCGGGGCGGGCGGTCCGGCGTGCGCAGGATCTTGACGGTGATGGCCTGGCCGACGCCGTAGGGGATCGCCGTGATCAGGTCGAGGGCCAGGAAGAGCCACGGGTCGACCCCGTAGCGGCCGAAGGTCGGCCAGGCGATCAGGGCCCGGGCGGCCGAGAACAGCACGATGCCGACGGCCCACGCCCGGCCCAGGACCCCCAGGGACCGCAGGTCGTCCCACGTGCTGTGGCGCTCAGCGGTCACCGCCGGTCCTCCTCGTCCCGCACCGTGCGACTGTCCGGACCTTCACCGTCCGACGATACCCCGGTGGGCCCGGTTTCCGTCGGATGCGCGGGCGCGGCGAGCGCCGCCGCCGAGGAGCTCGGGGCGTCGCGGCACGGGCCGGGGACGGTGCCTCAGTCGAGCAGGATCGGCAGGTCCAGATCGGCGTAGATCTGCGGCTCGAAGCCCTCGACCGACCACTTGTAGACGTTCGGCCGGGTGCGCACGAGCTGGTGCATCATCTCCGGCAGCCACATCCCGGTGGGGACGACCTCGCCGCCCATGAACTCACGGGCCGGGGCGAGCGCACGCACGGGCAGCCCGTAGTGGCTCCCGAAGAAGTCGAACATCCACTGGTCGATCAGGAACACGAAGCCCTGCACGCCCTCGCGGATGCCCATCTGGAAGGCGATGCGGTGCAGCTCGTTCGCCACGCCGAGGCCGCGCTGGGTCGGGCGGACCGCCAGCGAGCCGATCTCGCACAGCGGACCCTCGGGGACCGGCACGTCGGGGCGGAACTGGCTCACCGGCAGCTCGTCGTAGGCGCCGACGATCGTGCGGCACACGCCGACGACCTGGTCCTCGCCCTCGGTGATCACGTGCAGCGTGCTGCGGGGGCGCCAGGGCTCGCTCTCCTCGACCCACTCCCGGGGCGACTCGTCGCAGAAGCCGGAGACGCGGAACACCGAGTAGACGAAGCGCTCGGCTGCGTCCCACAGGGCGTCGTCGGGCCGCACCAGGTGCGTGCTGAGCGCGGGGTCGAGCCGCTCCGGCTCGAAGAACCGGGCCGGGTCGTCCTGGACGACCGAGATCTCCGGGGACTCCGCAGCACCGCCCGCGGAGGTGGTGGTGGTATCGATCAACGCCAACGTGTCTCGCCCTTTGGGACACGCTCTCCCCAGCGACACCGACGGTGCCGAGCGCAGCAGTTGGCAGTCAAGCACACGCTCGTTGACCTGCCAAGGGGGTGAATGCCGCGTCCGAGGGGCCCTTGCGGCCCGTCTCAGGAGGTCGCGCCGGACCCCGGGAGGGCCTCGGTCATGTTCAGCAGGAGGCCCTCCGCCGCCACGGCGAAGATGGTCCACGGGCGCTCGGACACCCCACGGGGGACAGCACCGGCCCAGTCGAGCGGTCGGGCCGCGCTGCCGGGGTCGTAGAGCTCGTCGATGAGCATGCCGCCGATGAGCGAGGCCATCGCCCGGGCCAGGTCGAGGTCGGTCAGCGGCGCACGCACCCGTCGACCCACCCGTCGCAGCCCGACCCGGTACAGCGCGGCGAGCTGCTCGAGGGAGCCGCGGAACTGAGGGGACAGGTCGACCCCGTGCAGCGCCATGGTCGTGCTGGCCCGGAACATCGCCGCACCGTCGCCGTCGCGCAGACGGTCGAGCTCGAACGCCGTCAGCTCCAGGATCAGGTCGGTCAGGTTGTCCGGCAGGGTCTCGGCGAGCGCCTCGAGGTCCTCGATCGCGACCGAGTCGTCCCAGAACGAGCGGGCGACCTCGGCGAGGAACCGCTCGAACGGGCGGTCGAACCCGTCGTCGCCCGCCGCGCCGCCGCCCCAGTGGTGGTAGATCGTCCCGCGGCTCACGCCGGCGCGGGCGGCCACCGCCGCCGGGGTCAGGTACGCCAGGGCGTGGTGGGGTGCGACCCCCTCGCGGAACCGCGCCAGCACGAGCGCCCGGGCGCTCGCGAGCAGCTGCTCGCGAGCGGTCTCGTTCGCGCCGGTCTCCTGCGCCGCCATCGTCGCGATCCTACGGCGCTGCCGGGGCGAACCGACTTCCGTGCACGGCGGGTGCTCCGGCTAGCCTCGCCGCGTGCTGAAGCTCGTCCTCCCCAAGGGTTCGCTCGAGAAGGCGACCATGGAACTGTTCGAGGCGGCGGACCTGGCGGTCCACCGCAGCTCGTCGGTCGCCTACAAGGCGACCATCGACGATCCCCGCATCGACAGCGTGCGCATCCTGCGGCCCCAGGAGATCCCCGGCTACGTGGCCGACGGCCTCTTCGACCTGGGCATCACCGGACGCGACTGGGTCGAGGAGACCGGTTCCGACGTCATCAGCCTGGGCGAGCTCCGCTACTCCAAGGCGACCAGCAAGCCGATCAAGGTCGTGCTGGCGGTGCCGGACGACTCCGAGTACCAGTCGGCCTCGGACCTGCCCGACGGCGTGCGCGTCTCGACCGAGTACATGGGCATCACCCGTCGCTACTTCGAGGAGCGCGGCGTCGACGCCGACATCCGCCTGTCCTACGGCGCGACCGAGGCGAAGGTCCCCGACATCGTCGACTGCATCGTCGAGATCACCGAGACGGGCAGCGCCCTGCGTGCCGCCGGCCTGCGGATCATCGACGAGGTCCTCATCTCCTACACCGAGCTCGTCGCCAACCCGGCCGCGTACGACGACCCGGCGAAGCGCCACGCGATGGAGCAGATCCTGACGCTGCTGCTCGGCGTGATGGAGGCCCGCGGCAAGGTCCTGGTCAAGCTGAACGTCGCCGCGGACCGCCTGGACGCGGTCATCGACGTGCTGCCCGCCATGAAGACGCCGACGGTCAATGAGCTCTACGGCGGCGCCGGCTACGCGGTCGAGACCGTGGTGCCCAAGAGCGAGATCAACGTCCTGATCCCCGCATTGAAGGACGCCGGCGCGACCGACCTGATCGAGCTGGCCCTGTCCAAGATCGTGCACTGAGCCGATGGCACGACCGCTGCGCCACCGGGGCACGGTGGTGGCCTTCGACGACGCGGTGGGGCTGGGCACGGTGCGCGACGCACGCGGCGACGAGCACCCCTTCCACCTGACGGCCATCGCGGACGGCTCGCGGCACGTCGAGGTGGGTGCGACGGTCGAGTTCTCGCTCGTGGCGGGGCACGTCGGCCGTCTCGAGGCCGACGGGCTGACCCCGGCCTGAGCGCACCCGGCCACCGGCCCTCAGGAGGGCGGCGAGCCCGTCTCCGCGTCCTGCTTGACCTGCACGAAGACCATCTGGAGCTGGCCGAGGGCCTCGGTCAGCATCGGCCGGTGCTCGCCCAGACGGTCGCCCAGCCCGTCCAGCACGGAGCGGAACGCCTCGATCACGGTCGCGGCCTCCGCGAACGCGGGCGGTTCGCTCTCGAGGTAGATCGTCGCCAGGTCGAAGAAGCGCATCAGGTAGTTGGCGAGCATCTCGGACGCAGGCGTGGCGGCGACCTCACGGCGCACCCGCATCATCTCGGCCAGCTCGGCCTGGAGCTGCAGGCGCTCCTCGTCGGAGAGCGAGTCCAGGTCGACGCCCAGGGCGCTGGCTGCGGCGCGCAGCGGATCGCCGGTCGGGCCGTCCGCCGCCTCGTCGGCGCTGCCGCCCGAGGCGCCGACGGGGCGCTCTCCGTCCGGTGTCCACAGCGAGCTCATGGGGGTCCTCCTCGGGACGGCGACGACGGGGTGCACCGACGGGCGGCGTGCAGGGAGGGCGGCGGCGACGCGCCGCTGGACACCCGATGCTGGCCCGGCGGAACTCGGCTGGTACAGTAACCGCCACAACCGAGCAAGCGGGCTCCCGCCCCTCCTGACCACCCCGGTGCACGGCCCCCGTGCACCGGCGGTCGTGCGCTCAGGTCCAGACGTGCATCGACACC
>JAFAFZ010000579.1 GCA_023423215.1 Actinomycetes bacterium | reverse complement strand
GCACCTACGTGCTGTTCGTCGGCTCGAAGATCTCGAACATCCGCGACCTCGTGCCGGTGCTCGAGAAGGTCATGCAGACCAACCGTCCGCTGGTGATCGTCGCCGAGGACGTCGACGGCGAGGCGCTCGCGACGCTGGTCGTCAACAAGATCCGCGGCACCTTCACCTCGGTCGCCGTCAAGGCTCCGGGCTTCGGTGAGCGCCGCAAGGCGATGCTCGCCGACATGGCCGTGCTGACCGGCGGCCAGGTCGTCCTCGAGGAGGTCGGCCTGAAGCTCGACACCATCGGCCTCGACGTGCTCGGCCAGGCCGACAAGGTCGTCGTCACGAAGGACGAGACCACGATCATCAACGGCGGCGGCTCCAAGGACGAGATCAACGGCCGCATCGCCCAGATCAAGGCCGAGATCGACAACACCGACTCCGACTACGACCGCGAGAAGCTCCAGGAGCGCCTCGCCAAGCTGTCGGGCGGCGTGGCCGTGCTGAAGGTGGGTGCTGCGACCGAGGTCGAGCTGAAGGAGAAGAAGCACCGCATCGAGGACGCGGTCTCGACCACCAAGGCCGCCATCGAAGAGGGTGTCGTCGCCGGTGGTGGCGTGACCCTGCTACGTGCCCAGGACGCCGTGCGGGAGCTCGTCGAGACCCTGTCCGGTGACGAGGCGACCGGTGCGACGATCGTGGCGGACGCCCTGGAGGGCCCGCTGAAGCAGATCGCCGAGAACGCCGGGCTCGAGGGCGGCGTCATCGTCGCCAACGTGCGTGCGCTCGAGAACCCCGCCGAGGGTCTCAACGCCGCGACGAACGAGTACGAGGATCTGGTCGCCGCCGGCATCATCGACGCCGCCAAGGTGACCCGCTCGGCGCTGCAGAACGCCGCGTCGATCGCTGCGCTGTTCCTGACCACCGAGGCCGTGATCACCGACGCGCCGGCGCCGGCCGCCACGACCTCGGCGCCCGACATGGGCGGCATGGACTTCTGATCCACGTCCTGGGCGATCGATCGCCTCGAATGAGGGCGGATCTGGTCGCTCAGCGACCACTCTCGCCCTGATCGCTCGGCGAGGAAGAGCATTCGAACGGGACGGCCTGCCGGCCGTCCCGTTCCGCGTCTGCACCGAACCTCCACCGGATCTCCGCTGGTGTTCCGGCCGCTCGTCGGTACATTGAACTTCCGAGAGGAAGAAGGAACGAGTGGTGGGACCGCGGAGCGGGATGGTTCGACGTGCGCGTGGTGCTGCCGCGTGTGCGGTGGTGGCCGTGCTGGGCCTGGCCGGGTGCACCGACGACGGTGGTGACGAGGCGGTCGTCGTGGACGACGGCGGCACGGCGGACGAGTTCGTGACCGCCGCGGTCGAGTCGACGGTCGGTGGCTCCGGCCGCATCGAGATCACCGCGAGCGGCGCGTTCAACGACGGCGGGCCGTCCTGGGACCAGGTGGCGACGGTCGAGTACTCCGGCGAGGACTCGCTCACGACGAGCAGGTTCGAGTTCGGCGGTCTCGACGGCCTGACGACGGCGACCACGCAGATGTTGACCGTGGGGGGGTCGACGTACGTCGGCTCGTCCATGTACGAGCAGGGCACGGTCGAGGACCTGCCCGCCCCGTCGATGCCGGAGGGCATCGAGTGGGTCGACGTGACGGCCGACATCGCCGAGTCGGATCCGGCCGGCGAGGCGACCTCTCCGGCTTCGGTGTGGTCGTCGTTCGGCGGCGCGTTCCTCGAGTTCTCGGACGTGACCGAGGTCGATGCGCAGTCGGTCGATGGCCAGTCGTTCCGGACCTTCGAGGCGCGCCTGAGGGCTGATCAGCTCGACGCGATGGTGGGCAGCCCGTCGACCGGGACCGACCCGGGGACGCCCGATCGGGGTCCCGAGTGGGACGAGCGCGAGGCGGCCGTCCAGCGCTACGCCGCCGCGCACGACTGGGTCGACGCGACCGTGCTGGTCGGCGACGACGGTCGGCTGCGGCGGGTGTCGCTGGAGTGGTTCGACGACATCGCTGCGGAGTACGACGGGTGCTTCCCGCTCCAGGGCTTCGTGACGGCCGAGTCCGCGCAGCTCGACTTCCTGACGCTCGGCGACGCCGTCCCGCTGGCCGCGCCCGACCCGGCCACGGTCATGTCCTCGAGCGAGCAGCGCGAGCTCCTGTACCAGCAATTCCCCGCTCTGAACACGACGACCGCTGCACCTGGCGACGACGTCCCGCCGATCGCTTCCGACGGCGACACACCCGACTCCGACCCCGCCGAGATCGTGGTCGAGGGCGAGGGGGGCGCGCACGCGAGTGGCTCCGGGGACGCGCTCGCCTACCTGTCCACCGGCGAAGAGTTCATGTTCGAAGGATGTCCCGAATGAACACCACAGGTTCCCTGCGGCGCGGTCTCGCCGTCTCCCTCGCGTCCGTCGTGACGCTTGGTCTGGCCGCATGCACGGCGGGCGGTGACGACGGCGACTCGCTGAGCACCGACGATGGCGGCGAGGCCGCAGCGGCGCTCGCAGCGGCCGTCGAGCAGACCCGAGCCTCCTCGGGCCGGTTCACGACGACGTTCGCCGAGACCTCGACCGAGGAGTCGGACGAGACGTTCACGATCGAGGGCGAGTTCGCGGACGGCGCCATCAGGACCACCACCTCGGCCGGCGACGAGATGTTGTTCGGGTCGGGCCCGCGCCTGAACGTCGGCGAACGCTCCTACAGCTCGGTCGCCGGACTGCGCGAGGCGCTCGAGGATCCCGTGTGGGGGGAGACGGGCCTGGACGACGGGTCCGAGTCCAGGGACCTCACCCCGCTCGACGGCTACGAGTGGATCGACACCACGGACCTCGACTACGACGCGCAGCTCATGTTCGAGGAGGGCGTGGGCCCCGAGCTGGATCCGACCGTGGCGATGCTGCTGACGGACTTCTTCAACGAGGACCCCTTCCGGATCCTGACGGTCGTGACCGACGTCGAGGACGTCGGCACCGAATCGGCCGACGGCGCCGAGCTGCGCCGCTACAGCGCCACCCTGCCGCTGGACGCCATCTACGAGCTGCTGTTCGACGACCCCGAGATGGACGACCTCGGGTACGAGCCGTCGGCTCGCGACGCCGCCATCGACAGCTACGTCGAGTCGCGCACCTCGGTCCACGCGGAGCTGTTCGTCGATGCCGAGGGCCAGCTGGTCCGCAGCGCCGTGTCCGCATCGACCGACGTCGAGGAGCAGTTCGCGGACTGCGAGCCGCTCGGGTACCAGTCGGGCACGCTGACGGTTGCGACCGAGTTCCGCGACCTCGGCGGCGACGTCGACGTGGCCGCGCCGGATCCTGCCACCACGATGACGATCGAGCAGCTCACCGAGGCGTTCCCGAGCACCTGGTCCGACGAGTACGCCGGTGACGAGGGCTCCGGCGACGAGGGCGCCGACGACGAGCTGGCCGAGTTGGCCGAGCTCGAGACGGTCGACGGCCTCCGTGACCGCTGGGACGTCATCGACGACCTCTCGAAGTTCGGCTACGTGATCGGTCTCGGCGTGGACGAGTGGACGCTGTCGGAGGAGGAGTGGGGGACCACGCCCGATCCCGTCTACGAGCTGTCCGACGAGGAGCTCGCCGCCCGCTACGCCGAGCTGCGAGCCGCGCTCGACGCGCTGCCCCGCACCCCGACGGCGCTGGGTGAGCTGGCCCGCCCGGAGCTGCTCTGGAACGTGCGCTGGGGGCTCGATGCGTTCGGTGCGGACCCCGCGGCGGCGGACGCGATGTCCGACGCCGAGCTGGGTGCGCTGATCGACGGCTACGCCGAGTCGCAGGGCGGTCCGGTCGGCGACGGCGTCGTCGGGGACCTGCCCGAGGGGACCGAGCTGAGCGAACCGCCCGAGTTCGTGCCGGGGGACGGGGAAGGGTTCACCGGCCCACCCGGCATGGACGAGGACGACGAGTACTACGCGGGCTGCCCCGAGTAGCGGG
Organism: Actinomycetes bacterium; assembly: GCA_023423215.1. GTDB lineage: Bacteria > Actinomycetota > Acidimicrobiia > Acidimicrobiales > Microtrichaceae > JAFAFZ01. The sequence continues at coordinate 4,669 of JAFAFZ010000579.1, read as the reverse complement.
GTCGGATCGCGCCCGACTCGCCCGCTACGTGGCGGTGTCGGGCGGTCCGTAGACTCCACGCCATGACCGAGCCCTCCACCCCGTCCGTCGGCCTCGCGGTCCTCCACCTGTTCTTCCGCACGACGCCCAGCACCGACCGAGAGGCCGTGCTCGGCGCCATCAAGGACGCGCAGGCCGCCGGCGACCAGGTCGTCACGGTGGCCATGCTCGGCCACAAGTCCGACATCTGCGTGCTGGGGCTGAGCCCGGACCAGTGGAACCTGCGCCGGCTCCAGACGGCGCTCGTGCGAGCGGGCCTCGAGCTCGTCGAGTCCTACGTGTCGCTCACCGAGCTGTCCGAGTACGCGCAGGGCGTGCCCGAGGCGATGCAGCAGGCACGCCTGTACCCGGAGCTGCCGCCCGAGGGGAAGCCGGCGTTCTGCTTCTACCCGATGTCCAAGGCCCGCAACGTCGGTGCCAACTGGTACGCCCTCGACTACGACCGTCGCAAGGAGCTCATGTACGAGCACGGCGCATCCGGACGGAAGTTCGCCGGGCGGCTCACCCAGCTCATCACCGGCTCGACCGGCCTGGACGAGTACGAGTGGGGCGTCACGCTCTTCGGCGACACGCCCGACACGCTCAAGGAGGTCGTCTACACGATGCGCTACGACGAGGCCTCCACCCAGTACGGCATCTTCGGCCCCTTCTACGTCGGCATGATCGAGGCGCCCGAGGTCGTGCTGACCGAGGTCGGTGTGTGATCCGACCCGCGCGGTGCGCGCCGGGCGACGCCCGTGCGTAGATGGCTCCCGCGGCTGGCGGTGGCTGCGCTCGTCCTGGTCGTGCTCGGCGTGGTCGCCATCGAGTGGGCGGGCCGTTCGCTGACCGAGCGGTTCGCCGAGGAGCAGCTGCGAGAGGCCGGCGTCGCGGGCGGCGTCGAGGTCACCGTCGGCAGCGCCTGGTGGCGACCGTCGGTGCTGCCCGCGCTGCTGACCGGCGACGTCGACCGCGTGTCGGTGCGGCTCCAGGACGCGCAGCTCTACTCACTGCCGGTCGTCGAGGCGGACTACGTGCTCGAGGACCTGGCGATCGACGTGTCGGTGGCGGACCGCACGGTGACTGCGACGTCGCTCGGCTCTGGCAGCGTGCGCGTGATGGTCGACCCGGCGGCGATCGCCCAGGCGCTCGGCACCTCCGCGGAGCCGCGCGAGGGCGGGCTCGTGCTCGGCCCGCAGGGCACCCCTGCCACGCTGAGGGTGGTCGGGCGCGACCTGGTGGTGACGAGCCCGGCGATCGCCACCCCCGATCGCTCCACGAGCTTCCGCGTCGCGGATCCGCAGCTCCTGCCGTGCGAGCCGCAGGTCGAGCTGCACGACGACCTGATCGAGCTGTCCTGCACCGGCAACGTGCTGCCGGGCGTGCTCGAGCGCTCCATCGGCACCTCCGGGGTGTCCGGCGAGGCGCCGTCCGCCGACCTGCCGCCACCCGCCACGCTCGAACAGCCCGCCGCGACCGAGGCGCCGGTCACCGAACCGCCCTCGACGGCGCCGGCGGCGACCGAACCGCCCGCCACCGAGCCACCGGCGACCGAACCGCCGGCCACCGAGGCGCCCCCCGAGGGAGGCGGCGACGGTGGGGGATGACGAGCAGCGCTACGCCGAGATCTCGACGGCGCTGGCGGACGCCGTCGAGGCCGTGCTCCCCGCCTGGGTCGATCGATCGGTCCGCCGGCGGGTGCACGAGGCCGGCCGCTCGATGGACGACGCGCTCGAGGCGCGGACCCGAGCCGCTGCGGGGGAGTGCGCCGCAGCGACGATGCCGCGACTGCGCGAGCTGCTGGCGCAGGACCCCGGCGACCAGCGGAGCACGCCGCTGACGATCCTGCGCGAGGCCGCTCGGTACCCCTCGGCGGTGCTCGACGAGGCGGGTGTGCCCGCGACGCGGCGCGACGAGTTCGACGAGCGTGCGCTGCCCTGGGACGTGCACGCCCTGGCGCCGGCGTCGTTCGCCGACGTGGACGAGTCCCTGGCCGACCCCGGGCTGGTCTGGGGCGCGGCGAAGGCCCACCTGCACCTGGCACGCCGCCGACGGCTGGACGCAGCGTCCTCTGCACCGCCCGAGGACGAGGACGAGGAACCGACATGAACGACCCGACGCAGGCCCCCTCCCGCGGGCGACGCACCCATCCGGTCGTCGCACTCGTCCCCGACCTCATGGACCGCAGCCGCCTCGGCGGGCGTGCGATCGAGTTCGTGAACGCGGCGGCCCTGCTGCCCGTCGTCGCCGCCGGTGCGTCGCTGGTGCTCGTCGACCTCTCGCGACCCGGCGTGTTCGACGTGCTCGACGCGGTCGTCGAGTCGGCGGACCGGGTGGTGGGGTTCGCGCCGCACGTCGACGACGAGGCGCTCGCCCTGGCGATCGGCCACGGCGTCGAGGCGCTGCCGCGCTCGGTCTTCTTCCGGCGGGTCGAGGAGCTGCTCGACGGATCTGCGGGCACGGACGGCGAGCCGGGCTGATCGTCCGACCGCGTGCTCGACCCGACCGGGCGGTCAGCCCTCGGGCGGCACGGTCCAGCCGGCGTCGAGCGAGCGCGGCTCGAAGAACAGGCAGTCCTCGGGGCATCCGAACGGCGTGGCGGTCGCCATGCCGAGGCGGCACCGCTCGACGACGTCGCCCCCGGAGACCGTGCGGCTGGAGTAGTGGCGACAGTCCTTGCGCACGGCCATCGGACCACTCTAGGGCGACCCCCGACAGGCTCCTCGTGCACGCGGGCGAGCCCCCGAAGCCGCTCCACGACAGGCGGCGGCCGACCGTAACCAACTGGCTTGCTGGGCGAAACATGCCGGAAACACGCCCTCCTTAGCTTTCGCCCACCAAGGACGTGACGGGCGACGTCCCGATGGCGAAGGGTCGCAGTTGGACGAGAACGGGAGGTACGACGGGTGTGCGCAGCACGACGGCACACCCGCCCGCCCGGACGGATCCGGCGTCGACCCGACGGACCGGTCCACCGGTCCGGTGTCGAGGTGGATCCGAGTCGGGGACGGTGTCCTCGGAGCCGTGGAGCTCCGGGAGCACTGCCCTACGGTGGAGATCCGCCGAGCTGTCGGAGCAGGCGCCCATCGATCGGGTGGTGCACGTGCGCACGCACGTCTCCGCTCCACAGACCTTCCCGCCGTCGGCTCCGGCCCTCGACGCGGAGGACACCGAGCTCGTGGGCGTCGACCCGTCCGAGCATGCACGATCCGGCCAGCCGGCCGGAGGAGTCACGACGGAGCGGGTAGCAGGTTCCCAGCTCGTCAAGGAAAGGAAGTGTCCCCATGAAGTTGGTCACTGCAGTCATCAAGCCGTTCAAGCTCGACGACGTGAAGAACGGGTTGAAGGCGGCTGGTGTCGTCGGCATCACCGTCAGCGAGGTGCGTGGCTTCGGCCGGCAGGGCGGTCACACCGAGACCTACCGCGGGACGGAGTACCAGGTCGACTTCCTGCCGAAGGTGAAGCTGGAGATCATCGTCGACGACGGCGAGGCCGCCGGTGTGGTCGACGCGATCGCCGCGGCGGCGAAGACCGACAAGATCGGTGACGGGAAGATCTGGGTGACGTCGGTCGACGACCTGGTCAGGATCCGCACGGGCGAGACCGGCCCGGACGCCATCTGACCATCACGCACAGATCCCCGACCCACGGGGCGTCCCTCCGGTCAGGGCAGGCCCGACCTGGCCGGAGGGGCATCGGGGTCACCATCGGGCCGAGCCAACGGGGGACCACATGCCACCCGCGCTGCAGCGCACGGACTTCCTGGACGATCGACAGCTCCAGGGCCGTGCCTTCTGCGAGAAGTACACCGAGCTGGTCGAATCCTGGCTGATCGACCTGTTCGACGAGAACGAGATCGGCGACGCGCGCATCTCGCTCGTCGCCGTCGGTGGCCAGGGCCGGCGTGAGCTGGCGCCGCAGTCCGACCTGGACCTGCTGCTGCTCCACGACCGCAACGTCGACGCGGCGCTCGTCTCGTCGGTCGCCGATTCGCTCTGGTACCCGATCTGGGACGCCGGGCTGAAGCTGGGCCACGCCGTCCGCACGCCACGCGACACCCTCGGCCTGGCGAACGAGGACCTCGAGACCGCCACGGCGCTGCTCTCGGCGCGCCACCTCGTCGGTGACGAGTCGCTGACCCTCGAGCTGGCCGAGAAGGCCAAGTCGAACTGGCGCAAGCGCGGCAAGCGGTGGCTCGACGAGCTGGCGACCTCGGTCGACGAGCGCCACCGCGCCGCCGGCGAGCTCGCCTTCGACCTGGAGCCCGACCTGAAGGACGGCCGGGGCGGCCTGCGCGACGTGCACGCGCTCGCGGGGGCGCGCGCCGCGGGGGCGGACGTCGAGGAGCGACTGCTCCTCGAGCTGAGCCAGCACCACGACGTGCTGCTCGCCGTGCGCATCGAGCTGCACCGGGTGACCGCGAAGCCGGGCGACGTGCTGCTGCTCCAGGAGCAGGACGCAGTCGCCGCGGCGCTCGGCGACGTCGACGCCGACGCGCTGATGGCGCGCGGCGCAGCGTCCGGGCGCGCGATCGCCTGGGCGAGCGACGAGAGCGGGCACGAGATCCGACTGTCGCTGCACGGTCCGCTGCGCGACCGCTTCCGACGCGAACGCGCCATCGAGGACGGTCTCGTCCTGCGCAACGGTCGGG
>JAFAFZ010000121.1 GCA_023423215.1 Actinomycetes bacterium | reverse complement strand
CTGCCCGCGCCGAGCGCACCCGCCGTGCACCAGCCCCCGCCCTTCCGCGCCGAGGCGCTGCCGACCGCGCCGGATCCGGCCGGCACGGCACCGATGCTGCGGGCGAGCGGCGTGGACGTCTCCTACGGGCGGCTCCAGGTGCTCTTCGATCTGGACCTGGACGTGCGCGACGGCGAGATCGTCGCGCTGCTCGGCACGAACGGCGCCGGCAAGTCGACGATCCTCAAGGCCATCTGCGGGCTGGTCCCGCACTCCGGCTCGGTGCAGCTCAACGGCGTCGAGCTGTCGGGACGCAGCGCCGAGCAGATCGTGCGCTCCGGCATCGCGCTGATGCCCGGCGGCCGCGCCGTCTTCCCGACGCTCAGCGTCGACGACCACCTTCGCCTGGCGACCTGGACCTTCCGCTCCGACAGGGAGCGCATCGCCGAGGACCTGGACGAGGTGCGCCGGATCTTCCCGATCCTGGCCGAGCGCCACGACCAGCTGGCGGGCGACCTCTCCGGCGGCGAGCAGCAGCAGCTCGCGCTGGCGATGACCCTGATGCTGCGCCCCGACGTCCTGCTCATCGACGAGCTCTCGCTCGGCCTGGCGCCGGTCGTCGTCGGTGCGCTCTGCGACGTCGTCCGGTCCCTGAACTCCCACGGCATCACCGTCGTGGTCGTCGAGCAGTCGGTGAACGTCGCGCTCACGCTCGCCGAGCGCGCCGTGTTCCTGGAGAAGGGCCGCACCCGCTTCGAGGGCCCGACGCGCGAGCTGCTGGACCGTCCCGACGTGCTGCGCTCGGTGTTCATCGCCGGCGCGGACGCCGTGGCCGAGGCCGCAGGGGCGGACGCCGAGGAGCCGACCGACGCCGAGGACCGCGAGGCCGTGCGAGCGGTGCGCGACGTCGACCTCACGCTGCTGTCCGGGGGGCGCACCGACGAGCCCGACGGGATCGACCTGCGCGACCTCGAGGACGGGTCGCCCGTGCTGGTGTGCAGCGGCGTGACCAAGCGCTTCGGCGGCGTCAGCGCGCTGAGCGACGTCGAGCTGACCGTCGCGCCGGGCGAGATCGTCGGCCTGATCGGCCAGAACGGCGCCGGCAAGACGACGCTGATGGACTGCATCTCCGGCTTCCACACGCCCGACGGCGGCAGCATCGTGTTCCGCGACGTGGACATCACCCAGTGGGAGCCGTTCGAGCGGGCACGCGGGCGCCTCGGCCGCACCTTCCAGGAGGCCCGGCTGTTCCCCTCGCTCACCGTGCTCGAGACGATCGAGGTCGCGTGCGAGCACTCGGTCCAGAGCCGCTCCCTCGTCGCCGACGCGACCCGCCAGCCGGCCTCGTACCTCTCCGAGGCCGCGACCGCGGCGAAGGCCGAGGAGCTCACGAAGCTGCTCGGCCTGTCCGGGTACGCGCACGTGCCCACCTCGGCGCTCTCGACCGGCACCCGGCGCATCGTCGAGCTGGCGTGCCTCCTGGCCGAGGACCCGGTGCTGATGCTGCTCGACGAGCCGTCGGCCGGTGTCGCCCAGAAGGAGACCGAGGCCCTCGGTCCGCTGCTGCGCCAGATCCGCGACCACACCGGTGCCGCCATGTTGGTCATCGAGCACGACATGCCGCTGCTGTCGGGGGTCTGCGACCGCCTCGTCGCGATGGAGCTGGGCACCGTCATCGCGCAGGGCCCGCCGGACGAGGTGCTCGAGCACCCGGCGGTCATCGCGTCGTACCTGGGCACCGACGACGCGGCGATCCACCGCTCCGGCGCCGGCGCCACGCCCGCCTGAGCGGCGCCCCCGCCGGCCGAGTCCTCAGCTGGAGCGCCTCCGCGTCCGATGGAGACAGGGTGAGCACGCCACGGTTCTTCGCGGATGAGGGCATGGAGTTCGCGACCCGTTGCGTGCTGAGCGGCGTGCGCCACGGCATGGCCGAGGTCGGCGAAGTCCTCGTCGCGACCGAGGCGATCGAGGACGGCGACGTCGCCGGATGGGTCGACACCTACGTCGGGCTCGGACGACGCCTCGTCGCCACCGCGCAGGACGCCGCGGCGGCGGGTCACGGGCACTCGGCGTGGAACGCTGCGCTGCGTGCCGCGAACTACCTGTTCGCCGGGCTGTGGTGGGCGCCCGCGACCGCACGCGCGGACGACGAGCCCGGCCTCTGGGACGAGCACCGCGCCGCATGGGACCTGGCCGTCGAGCACTGGCCGACGCCGGTCGAACCGGTGCGGGTGCCCAGCGGGGCGACGACGCTGCCCGGCTTCTGGTGCCGCCCCGGGCGCACCGACGGCGAGCTGGCCGGCGTGACGGTCGTGCTGGTGCAGGGGCTGCACACGCCGATCTCGGACGGGTGCATGACCGGTCTGGACGGCGCCCTCGCACGCGGCGCCCGGGTGCTGCTGGTCGAGGGGCCCGGCCAGGGCGCGGCGCTGCGCCGGCAGGGCCTGACGCTCGGTCGGGACGGCACCACGATCGTCGACGCCGCGCTGTCCTGGTTGCGGGCACGCCCCGACGTCGACCCGGATCGGATCGTGCTGTACGGGGTGAACCACGGCGCCTTCCTGGCGCTGTCGGGCGCGCTCCGCTCGACGGTCGCACCGCACGGCTCCGGGTTCGCGGCGGTCGTGCTCGACCCGGGTG
>JAFAFZ010000036.1 GCA_023423215.1 Actinomycetes bacterium | reverse complement strand
CTCGTCGTCCGAGCCGCCGCGCAGGACGGTCGCGGCGACGATCAGCGCGACGAGCACCACCGCGGCGACGACGATCACCGCGACGAGGATCCTCGTCGTCGACCTGTTGGCGTCCTCCGCCACCGACCCCTCCCGGTCCGCACACCGCCTCGGTGCGACGGCGGCGAGTGTAGGGGCGACCCCGAGGGAGGGCCCCTCGGCGGACCCGGACGACGCCGCCGCAGCGGTCCGATCGACCAGAACCGCTTTTCTGACGGGTCGTCAGTTCCCTGTAGCGTGGCGGCCGATGACCGATCAGCTGGAGGGGACCCGGACCGATCCGGGCAGCACGTCGGCCGGGGAGCTGGCTGCGATGGACGAGGCGGCGTTCCGTGCCGAGATCCGCGACTGGATGCACGAGCACCTGCGCGGCGACTTCGAGATCCTGCGCCACCGCGGCGGCCCGGGCGACGAGCACGCGTTCATCTCCGAGCGCATGGCGTGGGAGCGCGAGCTGGCGTCCGGCGGGTGGACCGCGGTCGGCTGGCCCAGCGAGCACGGCGGACGTGGGCTCCCGATCCACCTCGAGGTCGCCTTCCACGAGGAGTACGCCGCCGCGGGCGGCCCGGGCCGTGCGGGACTGATCGGCGAGGGCCTGCTGGGTCCGACGCTGATCCACTTCGCCTCGCCGCAAATCCAGGAGCGCTTCCTGCCGGGCATCGTGTCGGGCACCGAGTTCTGGTGCCAGGGCTACTCCGAGCCGAACGCCGGCTCCGACCTGGCGAACGTGAAGACCCGCGCCCGCATCGAGGGCGACGAGTGGGTCATCGACGGCCAGAAGGTCTGGACCTCGCTCGCGCAGTGGTCGGACTGGTGCTTCGTCGTGTGCCGCACCGAAGAGGGGTCGCAGCGCAACAAGGGCCTGTCGTACCTGCTCGTCCCGATGGACCAGCCGGGCATCGAGGTCCGCCCGATCCGTCAGATCACCGGGACCGCCGAGTTCAACGAGGTCTTCTTCGACGGCGCCCGCACCTCGGCCGAGCTGTGCGTCGGCCAGCCGGGCGACGGCTGGAAGGTCGCGATGGGAACGCTCGCGTTCGAGCGCGGCGTGCTCACCCTCGGCCAGCAGATGGCCTTCCACCGCGAGCTCACCGAGATCACCGAGACCGCACGCGAGCGGGGCCTGACCGGCGAAGCGGTGGTGCGTCAGCGCCTGGCGCAGATGTGGATCCGGCTGCGGATCATGCGGTGGAACGCGCTGCGCGCCCTGCGCGTCGACGAGCACGTCGCGCTCCCGCGCGAGGCGATGATCAACAAGCTGTACTGGGCGAACCTGCACCGCGACATGGGCGAGTTGGCGATGGACTTGCTCGGCCCGGCCGCCCTGCTGACCCGCTACTCCGAGGCGGACGAGGGCGACGCCGGCGAGCTCGAGATGGGCCCCGCGCACAAGCTGTTCTTCTTCAGCCGCTCGGACACCATCTACGGCGGCTCGGACGAGATCCAGCGCAACGTGATCGGCGAACGGGCCCTCGGCCTGCCGCGCGAGCCCCGTTGACCCGACGGTCCACCGACCGCACCCGCACTGCACCGCTCGACGTCGCCACGACGACGAGCCGACGAGAGGACGCCGAATGGCCCAGCCCGCACCGACCGAACCGCCGGGACGAGGACTGCTCGAGGGGCAGACCGTCGTCGTCACCGCCGCTGCCGGCTCCGGCATCGGCGGCTCGCTCGCCCGACGCTGCCTGCTCGAGGGCGCACGCGTCGTGATCTCGGACGCGCACGAGCGGCGGGTCGGGGAGACGGCCGACGCGCTCGCCGAGGAGTTCGGCACACGGCCGGTCGCGCTGCGTTGCGACGTCACGGACGAGGACGACGTGCAGGCGCTGCTCGCCGCAGCGCTCGAGGACCTGGGCCACATCGACGTGTGGATGAACAACGCCGGCCTGGGCGGCAACGGCCTGGTCACCGAGCTGACCGACGACCAGTGGTCGAAGGTCCTCGACGTGACCCTGACCGGCACGTTCCGCTGCCTGCGCGCCGTGCTGCCCCACATGTACGAACGCGGTCGCGGCGCGATCGTCAACAACGCCTCGGTGCTCGGTTGGCGGGCCCAGGAGCGCCAGGCCCACTACGCCGCGGCGAAGGCGGGCGTGATGGCGCTGACGCGCTGCACCGCCATCGAGGCGGCCGAGCACGGCGTGCGCGTCAACGCGGTCGCGCCGAGCCTGGCGATGCACCCGAACCTGGAGAAGGTGACGCCGCCCGGACTGCTCGAGGAGCTGAAGGCGGCGGAGGCGTTCGGTCGCGGTGCCGAACCGTGGGAGGTGGCGAACGTGATGGTCTTCCTGGCCAGCGACCTGTCGAGCTACATGACCGGCGAGGTCGTGCCCGTCTCGAGCCAGCACGCATGAGCGCCACGACGACCGTCGACGCGCCCTCGGAGCTGCTCGCGCTCGACGGCGCGGACCTGGGCGTCACCGACTGGGTGCCGGTCACCCAGGAGCAGGTGGACCTGTTCGCGGATGCCACCGGAGACCACCAGTGGATCCACGTCGACGTCGAGCGCGCCACCCGTGAGTCGCCGTTCGGCGGCCCGATCGCGCACGGCTACCTGACGCTGTCGCTGGTGAACCTGTTCCTGCCGCAGCTGCTCGAGGTGCGCGGCGCCTCGATGGGCGTGAACGTCGGCCTGGACAAGGTGCGCTTCCCCTCCCCCGTCCCGACCGGTTCGAACCTCCGTGGCAGCGGCCAGGTCGTCGCGGTCGAAGAGGCCAAGGGCGGGGTGCAGATCACCGTGCGCGTGACCGTCGAGGTCCAGGGCGCCGACAAGCCGGCCTGCGTCGCCGACACCGTCAGCCGCTTCTTCCCCTGAGCGTCGTCGGCATGGGCCGACCGCACGCGCCGTCGCCGGCGCTCAACATGTAGCCACCGACTGCCGATGGGACTCCGACGTCCGTCGCAGGAGGCCCCATGTCCGAGACCCGTTCCCCCAGGCGCCCGCGTCGGCTCGGCGCCGCCCTCGTCGCAGCCCTGGCCCTCGTCGCCGTCGCGTGCGAGCGCAACGCCGACGGCTCGTTCTCGGTCGACCAGGCCTACCTCTGCGTGCACCCCGGCACCGGCGAGCTGCGCTGGACCGCCAGCCAGACCTGCGGTCCCGACGAGATCCTGATCCGCGTCGACGAGCCACCGGCGCACGACCCCGGGCCGCAGTCGCGGTCGTGGGGCGGCCAGGTCGCGATGGGCGCCACCTCGCCGAGCGTCTCGGCAGACGGCGCGGCGCGCCGCCTCGTCCAGCTCGCCGCCGAGGAGACGGCGCAGCTCGGTCCGAACGCCAGGTGCGACCTGGTCGTCGACGGTGCGACCACCGCGGTGCTCGGGGAGCTGTGGACCTGGGGCATCAGCGACGTCGCGGACGCCACGATCGACTGGGCGGACCCGGCGGCCGACAACTCCGTCGCCGCGACGTGCGCCGGTCAGAGCGGCTTCTCGACGCCGATCCAGGTGTCGCTCAGCCTGGTCCCCGTCGGCTGACGCCGTCCCTCAGGCGGACGGTTCGATCCAGGTCGTCGCCTCGTCGAAGTCCGCCGTCGAGCCGGGCGGGAGGTGGCCGAGGTACCAGCCGGCGACGCCCGGGGCGGACGTCGCCTCGGCGGGCAGCTCGATCGAGCGCGTCGCGATCGGATCACCCCACGCCGGCTCCGGCATCCCCTGCGGCCAGGCCTTGAGCTCGAGCATCGTCCCGCGCACCCGCGCGCAGAGGCGCGGCTCGACGCCGGGCTCGGGCCCGCCGGCGGCGAAGGTGCTCATCGACATGTCGAACCCCGCCACCTTCACGAACGGCGGGTCCATCTCGGAGTCCCAGGCCGTGACGTTGTAGACCCAGTCGACGTCGGCGAAGACGTTCTTCGTGACCGAGATCGCCGTGTTGCGGTCGTCGGTCAGGTGCAGGCGCAGGACGATGCCCTGCTGCACGGGCGAGCCCTGGTGCCGGGCCGACACGCACGCGCCGTGGTCCCGGGTCGGCTCGACGTCGGGTGCCAGGACGGTGCGCGTGTTGGTGCCGACGTTCGACGCCGGTGCCGTCGCGTGGAAGCCCGTCGGCGTGCGCACCCAGTCGGTGACGTCCTGCTCGTCGCGGGTGAGGACGAGCTGTCGCGTCCCGGCGGGGGCGGGGAGCTCCCACGGCGAGCTCACCCTCGGCGCGCCGGTGGGCGGCGTCGCGGGCGCTCCGCTCCCGGTGAGGGCCGTGG
>JAFAFZ010000610.1 GCA_023423215.1 Actinomycetes bacterium | reverse complement strand
CCCATCTGCTCCTTGGTCTCGGCGTAGGGGCCGTCGGTCATGCTGACCTCGACGCCGGTCGAGCGCACGACCGTGGCCGACTCGGCGGGGTGCAGGCCGGCGCCGAACACCCACACGCCCTGGGCGTTGAGCTCGTCGTTGAAGGCGCCGACCTGGGCGCCGAGGCGCTGGGCCTCGGGCGTCGAGAAGTCGACCTCGTAGGAGTCGTCGTGCCAGACCGAGAGCAAGTACTGGGGCATGGTCATGTCTCCTTGATCGTGGGTGCGGTGTCGTTCGTGGGTGTCGCTGGCCGAGATCAGCTCAGCGGCCGGTAGTGCAGGTACGTCACGCCGTTGTCGAAGACCTCGCCGTCCTCGAGCGCCATCGACGTCGGGGCGGCGCCGTCCGGGAAGAGCCGAGGGCCCTCGCCTCGGGTCAGCGGGTACACCAGCAGGTGCAGTCCGTCGACGAGCCCGTCGGCCAGCAGCGCACGGACCAGCGTGCCGCTGCCCGACACGTACAGGTCGCCCTCGACCTCGTCCTTCAGCCGGCGGATGCGGTCCGCGTCGTAGGCGCCGAGGACCGTCGTGTCGTTCCACGTCGGGTCGGTCAGGGTCGTGCTGACGACGTACTTGGGCGAGTCGTTGAAGAACGGCGCCCCGGGATCGTCCTCGACGCTGCGGGTGGACCACGCCGGGGCGAACATCTCGTAGGTGGTCCGGCCGAGCAGGATCCCGCTCGCCCGTCCCGTGACGGCGACGATGCGCTCGCCCATGCCCTCGGTGAAGCCGTACTCGGCGGTCCACATCGGTGCGTCGATCACGCCGTCCAGGCTCATGAACTCGTGCACGTGGATCTCGGCCATGGTCTCTCCTGTCGTCGTCGCCGTGGGTCGGCGAAGTGGTGCTTCCACCCCCTCCACGAACGGATCACCCCGGATCGACACCTCGATCCGAGAAACCTCTGGATCTCTTCCCCGACACCCGGGAGCCGACCCCCGCGGCGTCCCGATGGGAGTCCCCGTCGGAGGCGCCACCGGCCTCGATCGCGACCGCGAGGCGACGGCTGATCGAGCCCAGCTGACGACGCTGCGCAGCGGTCAGCGGGTCCAGCACCAGTCGTCGCACCGCGTCGACGTGCCCGGGGGCTGCGGCGACCAGCTCGTCCCAGCCGGCGTCGGTGAGGGTCGCCAGGGTCGTTCGGCCGTCGTCCGGATCCGGCCGGCGGCGCACTCGTCCACGTCGCTCGAGGCGGCCGACCACCTGCGACAGGCGCGGCAGCGACCCCTCGGTCCGCTCCGCGAGGTCCCGCATGCGCAGCGTGCGCTGGGGCGCCTCGGACAACGTGGCGAGCACCTGGTACTCGTAGTGCGACAGCCCGGCGTCACGGCGGAGCTGGCGATCGAGCTCGGCGGGAAGGCGGATCAGGACGCCGACGAGCTCCCGCCACACCTGCTGCTCCTCGGCGTCGAGCCACCGCGGTGCGTCGTCGCTCGCCATCGCGGACGATCGTACCGGTGTCGCCCTGCCGCCCCGGGAGGGTCCCCCACGTCAGGGACCCGCCAGCGACGAGTCGGACGGCGGCCCGGTCCGACGAGTCGGATCGACGACGCCGGGATGAGTTCACGCGTGAAGTGAGTTCCCACCACCGAACCCGTCCATGTCGTCGACACGACCGGAGGAGCCCGACCATGAGCACCGACACCACCGTCGGCACCCGACTGCCGACCTACTTCATCTCGCACGGCGGCGGACCCTGGCCGTGGATCAAGGACCAGATGCCGGGCGACATGAGCGTCCTGGAGCGCTCGTTGCAGGACATCCCCCGAGAGCTCGGCGTCACGCCGCGCGCCGTGCTCGTCGTATCGGGCCACTGGGAGACGCCCCGGTTCACGGTCCAGACCAGCCCGAACCCGCCGATGCTCTACGACTACGGCGGGTTCCCCGAGTTCACCTACCACCTGCAGTACCCCGCGCCGGGCTCGCCAGAGGTCGCCGCAAGGGTGCGCGAGCTGCTCGACGACGCCGGCATCCCCAACGACGCAGACGATCGCCGCGGGTTCGACCACGGCGTGTTCGCACCGCTCTACGTCGTCTACCCCGAGGCCGACGTGCCGATCCTGCAGCTGTCGATCCGCCACGGCTACGACCCCGAGGCGCACCTGGCCGCGGGTCGTGCGCTCGCCCCGCTGCGCGACGAGGGCGTGCTGATCATCGGGAGCGGGCTCTCGTACCACAACCTGCGCGACTTCGGTCCCGGCGGCGCCGCGGCGTCACGGGACTTCGACCGATGGCTGACCCCGACGCTGGTCGAGCGCTCGGCGGACGAGCGCTCCGCCGCGCTGCGCGAGTGGGACCGGGCGCCCGGGGCGCGCCACAGCCACCCTGCCGAGGACCACCTCATCCCCCTGATGGTCGCGGTCGGCGCGGCCGAGGACGAGGCCGGCGTGCGCACGTACCACGAGGACACGTTCATGGGCGGCATCACGACGTCGAGCTACCGCTTCGGCGAGCTGCCGGGCGCGTCGATCTGAGGCTCCGGCCGTCCACGTCCGGTCGCCGCGCTCCCACCCGGGCGCAGCGCCCTCACGTCGCGACGGTCGCGGCGGCTCGGGCCTCGAGGTGGTCGAGCAGCGCCTGCAGGCCGAGCTCGAACTCCTCGTCGCCGTCGACGGCGTTCAGCTCGACCGAGACCGAGCGCAGCACGGGGTGCTCGTCGTCGGGCAGCGCGGTGAAGTACTGCTCCATCTCACGCCGGTCCTGCGCGGTGCGACCGGCGCCGCTCGCCTCGAACACGGCGGACGAGATCACGAAGTGCGTGAGCGTCAGGTACGCCCGCACGGCGAGCGCCGGCGGCACGCCCGCCTCGAGCACCAGCGCGAGCGCCTCCTCACGGCGAGCGAGCGCGTTCGGGCCGAGCAGCTGCCCCTCGATGAACGCCGGCGTGAGCGCCGGGTGCTCGAGCAGCAGGGACCGGTAGCGGCGCAGCGCCGCCTCGGCGCGGTCACGCGGCGACCCGCGGTCCGACGGCGCCAGGATCGGCGCGCCCAGGACGCGGTCCAGGAGCAGGACGAGCACCTCGTCGTGGCTGGCGACGTGCCGGTAGAGCGACGCGTGTCCGCAGTCGAGCCGCGTCGCCAGGCGTCGCATGGTCAGGCCGTCCAGGCCGTCGTCGTCGACCAGCTCGAGGGCCGCGTCCAGGATGCGGTCGAGCGTCAGCCCGTCGACGCGGTGGCGTCGTGGCCGGTCGGCCTCGGCCCGTCGCTGGATCCACCACGCGGCGGTCCCGGGTCGTGGCGCCGGTGCGGCGTCGACCACGATCAGTCGAAGAGGTCGGGATCCGACGCCACGATGTCCTGCCAGATCGGCTGGTAGGAGATCCAGCCGGCGAGCGGGAAGCCCGTCAGATCGCGGGTGTAGCGGGCGCCCTCGGCGTCGATGAGCTTCGGCGTGCCGGCGGCCTCGGCCAGGAGCTGCGCCTGGCAGGAGCGCTCCATGGCGATGTACCACCAGGCGGCCTCGTCGACGGTCTGGCCGACCGTGAAGTGGCCGTGGTTCTGGTGGATCGCCGCCTTGTTCTGACCGAGGCCCTCGGCGAGCGCGACGCCCGCCTCCTTCTCGAACACCACACGTCCGCCCTCGTCCGCGACCACGACGTGGTCCTCGAAGAACACGCACGCGTCCTGGGTGATCGGGTCGAGCGTGCGGCCGAGCGAGGACCAGGCCTTGCCGTGCACGGAGTGCGCGTGGGCGGCCGCCACGATGTCGGGACGAGCCTCGTGGACGGCGGCGTGGATGACGAAGGCGGCGCGGTTGACGGGACGATCGCCCTCGACGACGGTGCCGTCGGGGCCGACGAGCAGCAGGTCGGACACCTTCACCCGGCGGAAGCTCAGGCCGAACGGGTTCACCCAGAAGTGATCGGTGAGCTCGGGATCACGAGCCGTGATGTGGCCGGCCACGCCCTCGCCGAACCCGAAGCGACCGAAGACGCGCAGCGCAGCGGCGAGGCGCTCCTTGCGGTGGCGCCGCTCCTCCTCGACCGTCTCGAACGTCGGCGGCAGCGTGTGCTCGACGATCTCCCGCTCCGGAGCGGACTGCTCCGCCGGGGCGAGGTCCGCGGCGGACAGCTCCGTGGTGGACAGCCCAGTGGTGGACAGATCTGTGGTGGACATGGGTGACCTCCGGCCGACGTCGATGGACCCCACCACTGTGCGACCACTGGTCGCATACTGTCAACCACCTGCGCAGCTGCCCGCAGCGGCGGCGGCCCTAGACCCGCTTGGTGCCGGTCGACCTCGACTGGATGGCACGCCACACGAGGAGTGCGATCACCGCCCCGATGATGGAGCCGATCACACCGGAGAGCTGCAGAGCGCCCGAGTCCGCGTCGTTGCGGAAGATCAGCCACCCGAGGAAGCCGCCGATCAGCGAGCCGACGAGGCCGAGCACCAGGGTGCCGACCACGCCCATCGGGTCGGGGCCCGGCACCAGCGCACGGGCGATGAACCCGGCGATCAATCCCACGATCACTGCCCACAGGATCCACATCGTCGTACCCCCTGTTCCGGGCAGGTCGGTCCTGCCCACGGTGGCGATCCCCCGGCTGGCCCAGGAGCCAAACCCTCAGGTGCCGGCGGGGGCCATCGCGGCGCGCATGCGGAAGGTGCCGGGCGGCAGCTCGCCCGCCGCACGAGCGGGCGTCAGCGCGTCGGACCACCACGCCAGGTCATCCAGCGTGATGCCGATCGCGACGTCGGTGAGCGGCGTGCTCGGCTCGCCGTCCTCCCGGAACGCCTGCTCGACACCGCCGACCAGCACGGTGTTGCGCAGCGGCGCCATCTCGGCCTCGATCGCGATGTGGGCCAGGTGCTCGACCGCCCGGGCCCCGGCGATGGGGCCGACGCTGTAGCCGACGAACCCGGCGGGCTTGTTGCGCAGGGCGAAGCTCAGGAACACGTTGTCGATCGCGTTCTTCAGCACGCCGGGCACGCTGTGGTTGTACTCCGGGGTGACGAACAGGAAGGCGTCGCCCTCGGCCACCTTGTGGTTCCAGGCCCGCACGATCGGGTCCGAGTAGGTCGGGTCCGCGAAGTCGCCGACGGTCTCGATCGTCTCCTGGAACATGGGCAGCGGCCAGTCGCGCAGGTCGACGAGCTCGACGTCGAAGCGTCCGTGCGCCTGTGCTCGTGCGACCACCCACGGCACGAGGTGGTCCGCCGCGCGGTCGGGGCGGGTGCTGCCGACGATGACGAGCAGGCGCTGCCGGTCCGACGTGGGTCGGTCGGACGTGGGGAGATCGGTCATGGGGGGTCCTCCGGGTCGTGCGCGCCGCCGTGCGGCTCGCTGCGACGTTGGAAAACTTTTGGACTTACAAAAAGCAAGCAAGGGGCGACCTCGTACGTCCCCCGCTACCGTGGCGACGTGGTCGAGCCCTCCACCCACCCCGATCGCGCCGAGCACCCGGTGCACTCCGAGAGCGCGTGCAACCGCCTGGGCCCGGTGTTCGACCTGCTCGGCAAGCGCTGGACGGGGCTCATCATCGGCACGCTGCTCGAGGGCCCGGCCCGCTTCTCGGAGCTGAGCCGCAAGGTCGACGGGGTGAGCGAGCGCATGCTGACCGAGCGCCTGAACGAGCTGGTCGGCGTCGGCCTGGTGGAGCGGAACGTCCTGCCGGGCCCTCCCGTCGGTGTCGAGTACCGGCTGACGCTGAGCGGCAGGGCCCTGGAGCCGGCGCTCGACGAGCTGGCGTCGTGGGCGGGCGAGCACCTGGGTGCCACCGCCGAGGACTGCTGAGCCGAGCGCTCCACGACGAGACGGCCGGACCGTGACCTGCCAGGCGGCCGTCGAGACCCCTGTGCCAAGCGACCCTCGCCCGGGGTTCCCGGCGATGCTTGGATGTCCGAATGACCACCACCGTCGCCGCCTGGGCCGCTCCCTCCGCCACCGACCCGCTCGTCCCCACGACCATCGAGCGCCGGGAGCTCGGGCCGCTCGACGTGCTGATCGAGATCGCGTACGCCGGCATCTGCCACTCCGACATCCACACGGTGCGCGGCGAGTGGGGCGACATCGAGTACCCGCAGGTGGTCGGCCACGAGATCGTCGGCACGGTGACCGCGGTCGGCAGCGACGTGACCCTGCACGGCGTGGGTGACCGGGTCGGCGTGGGCTGCATGGTGAACTCGTGCCGCGAGTGCGAGAACTGCCTGGCCGGCGAGGAGCAGTACTGCCTGAAGGGCAACACGCAGACCTACGCCAGCGTCGACCGGGACGGCACCGTCACCCAGGGCGGCTACTCGACGCACATCGTGGTCGTCGAGGACTTCGTGCTGCGCGTGCCCGAGGCCATCCCGTACGAGGCCGCCGCGCCGCTGCTGTGCGCCGGCATCACGACGTACTCGCCGCTGCGGCACTGGAAGGCCGGCCCGCACTCGCGCGTCGCGGTCGTCGGTCTGGGCGGCCTCGGCCACATGGCCGTCAAGCTCGCCCACGCCATGGGCGCCGAGGTCACCGTGCTGTCCCAGACGTTGTCCAAGCGCGACGACGGACTGCAGATGGGTGCGGACGCCTACTACGCGACGAGCGACCCCGAGACCTTCCGACGGCTGCGCAACCGCTTCGACCTGATCGTCAACACGGTGAGCGCACCGCTGCACGTGGACGACTACCTGGGCCTGCTGCGCCTGGACGGCACGCTGGTCAACGTCGGCGCGCCGCCCGAGCCGCTGCCGGTGCGCGTGTTCCGCCTCTTCGGCAACCGCCGCTCCTTCGCCGGCTCGGGCATCGGCAGCATCCGCGAGACCCAGGAGATGCTCGACTTCTGCGCCGAGCACGGCATCGCGCCCGAGGTCGAGGTGATCGAGGCGTCGCAGGTCAACGAGGCCTACGAGCGGGTGCTCGCCTCGGACGTGCGCTACCGCTTCGTGATCGACGCGTCCACCATCGCCGCGCCGGTCTGAGCGGGCTCCGCGGCCGGGTTCAGCCCGGCGCGTGCGGCAGGCGCACGGTGAACACCGTGTCGCCCGGCACCGAGTCGACCCGTATGGTGCCGCGGTGGCGCTCCAGCACGATGCGCCGTGAGATGTCGAGTCCCAGCCCGGTGCCCTTGCCGACGTCCTTGGTGGTGAAGAACGGCTCGAAGGCCCGCTCCTGCACCTCGGCGGCCATGCCGGGCCCCGAGTCCCCCACCTGCACCTCGATGCCGCCCGCACCGCCGGAGCCGTCGCCCGGTCCGTCGTCCGGCGCCGCGCGCACCACCAGCCGCAGCGTGCCCCGCCCCTCCATCGCGTCGACCGCGTTCGAGATCAGGTTGGTCCAGACCTGGTTGAGCTCGCCGGGGTACGCCTCGATCCGCGGGCGGTCGGCGTCGTAGCTGCGCTCGACCTGCACGCCGCCGAGGTGCTGTCCGAGCACCTTCAGCGTGCTCTCCAGGCCGTCGACCACGTCGACCTCCTGCACCTCGGCGCGGTCCAGGTTCGTGTAGCTGCGCACGTCGGCGACCAGCGACGACACCCGCCCGGTCGCCTCGCGGACCTCGTCGATCAGTCCGACGGCGGTGAGGGTGCCGGCGACCCAGGTCAGGCCGGGCGGCAGCGTCTCCTCGTCGAGCACGGCGGCGAGCTCGTCGCACCACGCCGTGTCGACGCCGGCGGCGGCGAGAGTGGGGGCGAGGCGCCACGCGTCGTCGACGCCACGCTCCTCCATCCAGTCGAGCAGTTCGTCCTCGCGGTCCGCGAC
>JAFAFZ010000568.1 GCA_023423215.1 Actinomycetes bacterium | reverse complement strand
GCCTGGGGCTCCCCGCCCCCGAGCTCCTCGCCGACTTCGTCGTCCGGGTGGGAGCACTTGTGGAGAGTGGGGGCGCTGCGCGGAACGTGCCTGCGCGCCCGGTGAACTCGGTTCTCGGTGAGCGGGGGCGCGGAAGTAGCGTGGAACGTTCCCTGTTCGAGAGGTGTTGAGTCGCCCGGTGACCGCCGCAATCCCTTCGTCCGACGCCGCACCCGACGACGAGATCCCGCCGACCGATCCGGCGTCGGACGACGCATCGCAGGCAGCGGCCGAGGTGACCTCCTCGACCACCCGCCAGGGCCTGCGGCTCATCGCGCGGTACGTGCGCATGCACCCCAGCTCGTTCGTGCTGTCGCTCCTTGGTGGGATCGGTTGGGCCCTGCTCGTCGTCGGCAGCACCTACGTGCTGGGCCGCATCACCGACGAGGTCATCGAGCCGGCCTTCGACGAGGGCGTGAGCGCCTCGACCGTCTGGTGGGCCGTCCTCGCGCTCGTGGTCGTCGCAGTGCTCCGCGGCATGTCGGTCGTGGTGCGCCGCTGGTACGGGTCGGTGACCGAGACCAAGTCGCAGGCGACGCTGCGCACCGAGGTCAGCGACCGCCTGCTGTCCATGCCGATGTCGGCGTACCGGCGCCACCCCACCGGCGAGCTGCTCGCCAACGCGGACGTCGACATCACGACCGGCACGCAGCTGCTCATGCCGCTGCCGTTCTCGGTCGGCGTCATCGCGCTGCTCTGCGTGTCGCTGGTCAGCCTCTACACCGCGGACCCGGCGTTCGCGCTCGTCGCGCTGGTCCTGTTCCCGACGCTCGCGTTCCTCAGCCGCTACTACACCGAGAAGGTGAACGGGCCCGCCGCACAGGTCCAGGCCCGACTCGGTGACGTGTCCTCGATCGCGCACGAGAGCTTCGACGGCGCGCTGGTCGTCAAGACGCTCGGCCGGGAGCACGACGAGGACCTGCGCTTCCAGGCGGCGGCGCAGCGGCTGCGCACCGACCGGCTCGTCGTCGCGAACATGACGTCGATCTTCCAGCCGCTGATCGACCTGCTGCCCAACCTCGGCACCATCGCCCTGCTGCTCGCCGGCGCGTGGCGCATCGACCAGGGCGAGGCGACCGCCGGCCAGCTCGTGCAGGCCGTCGCGCTGTTCGGCTGGCTCGCGTTCCCCATGCGCATCGTCGGCTTCATGTTCGAGTCGATGCCGCGTTCGGTCGTGTCGGTGCGCCGCGTCGACGCGCTGCTCGACGAGCCCGACGACCCGGCCGCCGAGGGAGCGCTGGCGGCGACGGTGCCCGGCGCCGCGCCGACCGAGCGGCTGCCGCAGGGCGCGCTGTCGGTCGAGCTGCAGGACGTGTCCTTCGCGTACGGCGACACGCCGGTGCTCTCCGGCGTCTCGTTCGCTGCGGACGCCGGCCAGACCGTGGCGCTCGTCGGGTCGACCGGTGCCGGCAAGTCCACGCTGGCCAACCTTCTGCTGCGACTCGACGAGCCCAGCTCCGGCCAGATCCGCGTCGGCGGCGTCCCGGTCGATCAGGTCGACCCGGACGAGCTGCGCGGCTCGGTCTCGCTCGCCTTCCAGGAGAGCTTCCTGTTCGCCTCGTCGATCGCGCAGAACGTGTCGATGGGCCGCGACCTGGACGACGCCGAGCTGCACGACGCGCTCGACCGGGCGCGAGCCGCACGGTTCGTCGACCGGCTGCCGAAGGGCGACGGGACGATCGTCGGCGAGCGCGGCGTGACCCTCTCGGGCGGTCAGCGCCAGCGCGTCGCGCTCGCGCGATCGCTGGCCGGTGCGCCACGCGTGCTCGTGCTCGACGACGCCACCTCGGCGTTGGATCCGGTGATGGAGGCCGAGATCGTGGGCGGGCTGCGCGGCGGCCAGACGACGATGCTCGTCGTCGCCCACCGCCTCTCGACGATCCTCCTCGCCGACAAGGTCGTGCACCTCGAGGACGGCCGGATCCGCGGCGAGGGCACGCACGAGCAGCTGCTGGCCGACCCCGAGTACGCAGCGCTCGTCACCGCGTACGAGTCCGACGAGCGCTCCGAGCACGACGTGCACTTCGCCGAGGACCCCGACGAGTGCGTCGACGCCGACCTGAACGACGACGTGCTGACGGGCGAACCGGTGCCGACACGGGTCGAGCCGTCGCCCACCGCACACTACGACCCGACCGACGCCGCGGACGGACGGGGACCCCGATGACGACGACCACGCCGCCCGACGCCGTCGAGGACGACGCCGCGACCGAGGACATCAAGGCCGTCGAGGTCCTGCGCGAGGGCATCCGCGCGACGCCCGAGCTGCGCGTCGGCCTGGGGGTCTCCATCTCCATGGCGCTGGTGATGGCCGGCGGCAAGATGGTCATCCCGATCGCCATCCAGCAGATCCTGGACAAGGGCGTCGGCGGCGGCGAACCCCGCTGGGGCTTCGTCGTCACGACCGGCGCACTCGCCGCGGTGGCGATGGTCGCCCTCGCCGTGCTGACCAAGTTCACCTACATGCGGCTGATGGTCACGGCCGAGAACGTCATCTACGGCCTGCGCACCCGCGCCTTCTCCCACGTGCACCGGCTCAGCCTCGCTCACCACAACGAGTCGAAGCGTGGCGTGATGGTCGCCCGCGTCACCTCGGACATCGAGACGCTCGCCCAGTTCGCCTCGTGGGGGGCGGTCTCGTGGATCGTGAACTCGACGATCATCCTCGTGTCGGTCGTCGTCATCGCGCTCTACAGCTGGCAGCTCGCGATCGTCACCGTGGTGGTGCTGCTGCCGGTCATCCCCGTGCTCAAGACGGTGCAGAAGCGGCAGCTGCGCTCCTACGACGCCCTGCGCAGCCGGGTGTCGGACACGCTGTCCGAGATCTCCGAGACGGTCATGGGCATCCGCGTCATCCGCGCGTACGCCGACGCGCCGGCGGCACGTCGGCGGCTGCACGCCGCGATCGAGCGACAGAAGAAGGCGCAGCTCCGGGCGCGCTTCTTCTTCGCCATCATGTTCCCGGTCTCGGACGTGTTCAGCGGGTTCACGCTCGCCGCGGTCATCGGCGTCGGCGTCTGGTGGGGGCCCGGCTGGGGCCTCGAGGCCGGCACGCTGATCGCGGTCGTCTTCCTCGCCAACATGGTCGTGCAGCCGGTGGCCGAGATCGGCGAGGTGCTCGACCAGACGCAGACCGCGCTGGCCGGGTGGCGAAAGGTGCTCCGCCTCCTGGACGAACCGATCGACGTGGTCGAGCCCGAGCCGGGCGTGTCGCTGCCCGAGGGTGCGCTCGAGGTGCGCGCCGTCGGGGTCGGGTTCGAGTACGAGCCGGGTCACCCGGTGCTGCGCGACGTCGATCTGACGCTGCCCGCCGGCGTGAACGCGGCGATCGTCGGCGAGACGGGGTCGGGCAAGACGACGCTCGCCAAGCTCTTCACCCGACTCGCCGATCCGACGACCGGCCGCATCCTGCTGGACGGCATCGACCTGCGCGAGGTGTCGCACGACGGCCGTGC
>JAFAFZ010000530.1 GCA_023423215.1 Actinomycetes bacterium | reverse complement strand
CGGGCGACGTCCTCGCCGTCGCGCAGCGCACGCTCCTCGTCCTGCTGCTCCTGCGAGCGCCGCAACGCCGCACACGCACGCTCGATCTGGGCCGCGGTCCCCCACTGCGCCATGTCCACCAGGTCTGCCTCGTTGTTGCCGTGGGCGACCCGCGTGATGGCCCGCACCTTCGAGTAGGACACCTCGCCCGCCAGGAACTTCGCCGTCACCGTCGGCAGCGACCGCAACGCCCGCGCCACCCGCACCTGCTCCCGCGCCGCCACCATGCCGACGCCACAGCGCCAGCTCAACCAGTGCGCACACGACAACGCCTCCCAGTCGGACCACGCCCCTCGTTCGTCGTACTCACCCACCATCACCAGGAACGACGCCGTCGCCGCCGCCAGGTGACCCGCCAGCTGGCGCATCTGGTGCTCGAGGTGCTCGGACGACATCGCCCCCACGGACTCCGGCGTCACCACGAACCCCGCCAACCCGTCCGGGGGTGACACGTCCCCTGCGGCCTCCGCGGCCTCTTCCGTCAGCTCGACCTGCGCGTCCTCACCCAGCACCGTCTCCATGGCGTCGACGCTACGAACCCCCCGGGACACTCACCCGACGCGCCACCACGACCACCGAACGTCACGACGGCGCTTCCGCGGAAGCGCGGCGGGGAGCACCCCGCTCGGTGAGACAGCTGCGGGGGCCGCACGGATCGCGACAGAGTGGTCCGACGTCCGGCGTCCGACGTCCGACGTCCGACGTCCGGCGAGCCTGGCCCGGCCAGCTCAGTCGGTGAGCAGTGGCGCGACCTCGGCGCCGAAGCGCTCGATCTGGTCGCAGACCTGCGCTGCGTCGACGCCGAGGAAGCGCAGCTGGATCTGGTTGATGCCACGCGCCACGAACTTCCGCAGGCGCTCGGCGATCTGCTCGGGCGTGCCCCGGATCGTGTACTCCTCGACCTCGAGGTCGGGTTCGCCGACGAAGACCGGGCCGCCGGTCACGCCGATGTCGAACGCTTCGGGCAGCCCCGCCTCGGCGCGCTGCTCGCGGATGAACGCGATCGCGTTGCTCATGCCCATCTTCGGCGGACCCTGCGGCAGCCAGCCGTCGCCGAGCACCGCGGCGCGCCGGATCGCGACCTTGGACGAACCGCCGATCCAGATCGGCAGGGTCCCCTCGGACGCCGGCCGCGGCAGCATGCCGATGCCGACCTCGGCCCCGGGTCCGCCGACCGTCGGGTACGCCTCGGCGAACGCGGCACGCAGGATCGGCACGGCCTCCTCGAGCTGACGACCACGCGACTCGTAGTCGACGCCGAGGAACTGGAACTCGGACTCGAGGTGGCCGGCACCGGCGCCCAGGATGGCCCGGCCCCCGCTCAGGTGGTCGAGCGTGGTGAACGCCTTCGCCGTCACCAGCGGGTGGCGGTACGGCAGGACGTAGACGTGGCTGAGCAGCCGCACCCGCTCGGTCACGGCTCCGAGCCAGCCGAGCGTCGCGATCGTGTCGTACCACGTGGCGGACATCTTCTCGTCGGCCGGACGGGGCACGCCGACGTGGTCGCACACCCCGATGTAGAGCGCACCGGCCCGGTCGGCCGCCTGCGCCATCGCGACGAGCTCGTCGACACCCGCCGACGCCTCCCACGGCTGCACGAACGCCGTGCTCTGGGACTGCACCGGGAGCTGGAGCCCCCACGCGACCTCACCGCTCGGAATGATGGCGCTCACGTGTCCCCCTGGATGTTCGGTGCCCGGTGCTCGCCGTGCTGGCGATGTCCGCCGCCGAGCGACGGGATCTGACGAGTCGTCAGATTCTGCCACCACCGCGGGGCGTCGGACGAGCCGGCCAGGGTCGCGCCGCCTGCCCGGCCCGCCGAACCGGGCAACAGCGCAGGAGCCACAGACCGGAGACCAAGCGGGACAGATCCAGAGCGACAGAGCCAGAGCGACAGAGCCAGAACGACAGAGCCAGAACGACAGAGCCAGAACCACAGACCGGGGAGCCACAGACCGGGGAGCCACAGACCGGAGCTCGCCGGTACCGTGCCGTCATGGCCGAACGTGTCGCGACCGCCGAGGACGCCGCGGCGGCGTTCGTGCGCTTCGCGGACGCCGAGGGCGAGCGCATCCCCATCTACGCACGGCTCTGCCGAGTGATCGCCGACGATCCGGCGTTGCACGGCCTGCTGCTCGAGGCACCCACCGGCCAACGCCTGCCGGTGCTGCTGCTCGCCGCGCTCCACACGGTCGTGCTCGACCACCCCGACGTCCCGCTGGCGCCGTGGTTCCCGACGGTCCACCCCGGTCCCCCGCCCGAGGTCGGCCTGGGCGGCGCGCTGCGGGCCACGCTCGCCGACCACCTGGACCGGGTGCTCGACCTGCTCCGCCACCGCCAGGTCCAGACCAACGAGGTCAACCGCTGCTGCGCATGGTGGCTCGCGCTGGCGGCCCTGACCGAGGACGACCCCCGTCCGCTGCACCTGGTCGAGCTCGGCGCGTCCGCCGGGTTGAACCTGCTCCTCGACCGCTACGCGTACGAGCTCGGCCACCCGAGCGGTGCCCCCGTGCTCGCCGGCGACGCCAACTCGCCCGTCCGGTTGGGCACGACCCTGCGCAGCGACGTTCGGTCCGACGCGACCTGGGGCGCGCCGATCGCGTCGAGGGTGGGACTGGACCAGCGCCCGCTCGACGTCACCGATCCGGCCGACGCCCGCTGGCTCGAGGCGTGCGTCTGGCCCGAGCAGCGTGTGCGGTTCGACCGCCTCGCCGCGGCGCTCGCGCTGGCGGCCGCATCGCCACCCCGGGTCGCGCGGGGCGACCTGGTCGACGACCTGGACCCGCTGCTCGACGAGGCCGCCGACGGCGCGCACACGGTGGTGCTCAGCTCATGGGTGCTGGCCTACGTGCCCCGGGCGCGACGGCTCGAGCTGCTCGACCGGCTCGACGCCGCGGCACGACGCTGCGCGGCACGCGGCGGTCGGCTGACCCTGCTCACGCTCGAGGCGGACACGGTGCTGCCGTGGATCGAGATCCCACCGCTGCCCGAGGACGCCGACGCGGACCAGCGCTTCTCGTCCGTGCTCGCCGCGACCTGCTGGGGTGACGCCGGCGAACGGCGCGTGCAGGTGCTCGGACGCTGCCAGGCGCACCTGGTCTGGGCCGACCTCGCCTGAAGCGAGCGGCGCTCGCGACCGGCCGAGCGGTCTCAGCGACCGCGGGTGGGCCGGTCCAGGTCCGCCTCGGCCGCGGCGACGAGCTCGGCCGCCGTGGCGCCGTCGAACGCGAAGGCCACCCCGATGGTGACCGACAGCGAGACGGTCTCGCCGCCCAGGTCGAGCGGCATGGCGACCGCACCCGTCATGCGCTCCATGATCACGCCGGCCGTGGACGGCGCCACCGATGCCGCGGCCAGGCCGAAGCGACCGGGCGCCAGCACGCCGAGCACGTCGCTGGAGCGCACCAGGCGATCGAGCCGCCGGGTGACCTCGGACATGGCGTCCCGGGCGAGGTCCTCGTCGACCTCGGCCAGGTGCGCGTAGCTGTCCACGCCGATCGCGTAGATCGCCGGCGGCGCCGGCTCGGGCAGGTACGTCGAGCCGCGACCGACCGGCAGACGGCGCCCCGCGGCGTCGGTCCACGTCGCGATCAGTTGATCGAGGCGTTCGGTCAGGATGTCGCGACCCGGCAGGCCCATCGTCAGATCTCGCTCCACGCCCACGAGTTGTCGGCAGGTCCGGGGCGAAGGTGTAGCCAGTTCCGCGAACTGCGCAGCACTCGCCGCCGCCCCGACGGCGACGTCGTCCCGCGCCCGGTCAGCCCTGCCGGTTGCCCCAGATGCCGACGAAGCTGACCATGTCTCCCGGGTAGCCGCCCAGGTTGTGGGTCAGCGCCAGGCCACGGTCCGCGGTGTCGATCTGGCGGTCGTCGGGCGCCTCGTGGCGCAGCTGCAGCCAGACCTCGAAGAGCATGCGCAGCCCCGACGCGCCGACGGGGTGGCCGAAGGACTTCAGGCCGCCGTCGGTGTTGACGGGCAGGTCGCCGTGCAGGTCGAACGCGCCGTCCTCGACGTCGCGCCAGGCTTCGCCGCGCTTGGAGAAGCCGAGGTCCTCCATCAGGACGAGCTCGGTCGGCGTGAAGCAGTCGTGCACCTCGGCCATGGCCAGCTCGGTGCGGGGGTCGGTGATGCCGGCCTGCGCGTATGCGTCGTTGGCGGCGGCCTCGCACTCGTCCAGGTGCGTGTAGTCGAAGTCCGGGTCGGACACGCCGTTGCCGTTGCCGGCGACCATGGCGAGCGCCTTCACGAAGATCGGCTTGTCGGTGTACTTGTACGCGTCACCGGCCCGCACGACGATCGCCGCGGCGGCACCGTCGGCGACGCCCGCGCAGTCGAACACCGAGAGCATGCCGGCGACCTCGGGCATCGCGCAGATGGCGTCGACCGACATCTCGCGGCGGAACTGGGCCCGCTCGTTCTTGGCGCCGTTGGCGTGGTTCTTCGAGGCGATGCGGGCGAGCGTGCGGCGCAGCTCGGTGGGCTCGATGCCGTACTTCTCGGCGTACGCCGGGGCGACGAGCGAGAACATGCCGGCGGCCGTCACGGTGCGGGCCGTGCCGTCACCCGGGATCGGGAACGCGTTCAGGCCCTGGTAGCCCGAGTCCTTCACCTTCTCGACGCCGACGGCCGCGGCCATGTCGTACGCGCCCGAGGCGACGGCGTAGCAGGCCTGGCGCAGCGCCTCGGAGCCGGTCGCGCAGTAGTTCTCGACGCGGGTCACGGGCTTGTTCTGCAGCTTGAGCGGCGCGGCGAGCGTCACGCCGGCCATGCCGGACTGCGCGGTGCCGAGCCACCAGGCGTCGATGTCGTCCTTCGCGACGCCGGCCGAGGTGAGCGTCTCGCCGACCGCGTCGATGATCAGGTCGTCGATGCTGCGGTCCCAGTGCTCCTTGAACGGCGTGCACCCCATCCCGATGATGGCGACCTGGTCCTTGATCCCGTGACTGGCCATTGCTCAGCGTCTCCCCGTGGTGTGCACACCCTGCACGGCGGCCGGGGTGCGTTCGTTCATGATACTCACTCGTGGAGGAGGCGTCCCGACGCCCCTCCGGGCCCACTGCGAGCTGAGCCGCAGCGGTCCGTGCGTGTCGGTCAGTGCTGCCCGCGCAGGGGGCGGGCCTTCCAGAAGTAGTTGGCGATCTCGTCCGAGGTGTTGATGCGGCGGAAGGTCATCTCGACCTGCATGCCGATCTTCACGCCGTCCGCCAGCACGTCGGTCAGCTCGACCGGCAGGCGACCGCCGCCCTCGAAGTCGGCGATGGCGAAGACGATGGGCGGCGACGGCGAGTAGGCGAGCTTGTCGATGGTGAAGGTCGCGACGGTGGCGGTCACGTCGGCCATCGGCGCCGGGTCCATGTCGTCGGTGTTGCCGCTGACGAAGGCGACGCGGGCCGGCGGCAGGTGCAGCGCCCCGGACTCGCGGTCCTTCGAGCCGACGAAGCCGTACTTCCAGTCCAGTCGTCGCTCGGCGGCCGAGGCCGAGATGCGCGCCGGCTCGGGGCGGTTCGGCGGCTGCACCGGCAGCACGTCGCGCCACGAGAGGTACTTCGAGTACGGCAGGGTGTCGTCGCCGTCGGTCAGCTGCGTCGCCACCGGCACCGTCACGCCGGCCGCCCGGTAGGCGGTGACGGCGTCGGTCACCTTGAAGAAGAACGTGTCGGCGCCGTCCGCCATGGCGACGACGGCCACGACCTGGCCGGGCTCGGCCTGCTCGACGAGCGACGCCAGCAGCAGCGCGGGGTGGGCAGCGCCGGTGTAGCCGACCGTCGCGGCGAGCGAGTCGGCGACGTCGACGCCCGCAGCGCCGAGCTGCTTGGCC
>JAFAFZ010000543.1 GCA_023423215.1 Actinomycetes bacterium | reverse complement strand
GGTGCACCCCGGCCCGGGCCGGAGACCTGCGACCGCTCAGGCGCCGTTGCTGGCGGGTGCGACCTCGACGGCAGCGGGCGGGTCGGCGACCACCGCGACGTCCGTGACGCCCTCGGCCGCGTCGTCCGCCGTCGGCACGGACGGACCGTCGGGGCCGGACCCCTCCGCGAGCGAGCGCATCAGCAGTGCTCCCAGGCCGCCGATGACCCCGCCGCCGTCGGCACCCACCTGGATGTCGGGGACGATCTTCACCTGGCCGGCGGCGACCTCTCGAAGCGCCGCGACGAGCGCGGTCTGCTCGGAGCCGATGGCGCGACGCTGCGCGTCGAAGCCCTTCGCCCGTGCCAGGCCGAGCGCCTCTTCCGCGGCCGCGGCGGCGTTGCCGAGGTCGCGCGTCCTGGTCGCCTCGGCCGCGCCCGTGACCGTGATGACGGACGACTCGCCGTTGGCCCGGGCCACGGCCGCCTCGGCGCGCGACCGCTCGATGTCGATCGACACGTTCGCCTGCGCGAGCTGCGCCTGCATGTCGGCCACGCCGCGCTGCTGCTCCAGGCTGACCCGGGCCTCCTGCGCGGAGCGCTGCTGCGCGAACGTCGAGCGCTCCTGCGCCGCGATCTCGCGGCTGGTCAGCACCTCGACCAGGTCCGCCGGGAAGATGACGTCCTGGATGTAGACGCCGCGAGTCTCGACCTCGTAGCGGGAGAGGTACTGCTGGATGTAGCCCTCGGCCGCGTGCTGGACCTCGTCCCGTCGCTCGATGAACTCGGTCGCGCCGAGCGTCTGCAGCTTGTTGCGGAAGTAGTTGCCCACCGCCGACTGCAGCACCTCGTTGACCAGGTTCTGCATCGTTCCCACCATGCTGATGACCTTCGGGGCCCGCGTGTCGGGCACGTGGATCTGCACCTGGAGGTCGATGCTGAAGGTGAACGCCTCCTTCGACTTCGCCTCGATCGGCGCCAGGCGCTCGTCCAGGCTGTGCGCGTCCGAGGTCGCGTGCGACCAGTTCAGCGTGAGGATCGAGGTCGGCACGATCTCTGCCTCGTAGATGCGCGGGTTCAGGGTGTACTTGCCCGTGCGGAGCGGCTCGGACCAGATGCCCTGGTGGCCGGGCTTCACGATGGAGCCGAACTTGAACTCGGCGCCCGAGGTGTCCTCGGTGGGCAGGCCGACGTAGGCCTTGATGACCGCGACCTCGCCCTGGCGCACGACGAGCATCTCTCGCAGCTCGACCTTCACCAGGAACGGGTTGAGCAGGTACGAGCCGTACAGCAGCGGATCGTGCTGCAGGCCGATGCAACCGCCGTTGTCCAGGAACGCCTGGTAGTCCTGGTAGTTGTCGTGCAGCTCGTTCTTCGAGCGCAGCACGGCCTGGATCACCTGGATGGGAGAGGCCGACCCCGTCTGCTCCATGGCGGTGACGTCCGAGAAGCCGCCGATCCGGCTCGCGATGTCGCCCGACGGCGGACCCTCGAGCGTGGTGACCACGCCGACGACGTCACGGTCGCCCTGGGGGGTGATGTGCGTGACGCGCAGGGCGGACGGATCGACCTGCTGGGCGACGGACAGCGTCGAGTCGGACACCGCCTTGCCGAACACCTCGTCGCTCGTCACCACGACGAAGCCGACGGGGTGGATGGGTGCGGTGGTGCCAGGGGGCAGCACCGGGCGCTGCACGCCGCGCTGGCCGTCGTTGCGGATGAACGCCTCGAGGTCGGCGAAGCTGCCGAACTCGGGTCGGTAGATCGCCGACTTGGCACCCGTCGGCACGGCGGCGCCGACCTGCGCGATCACCAGTCCGATCTGGTCGGGCGGCACCTGGACCCAGGGGAAGCGCTCGACCTTGTAGAGCGGCCAGAGCTTGAAGCGCAGGCCCGGCATGAGCAGCGCCGCCTGGTAGCCGGCCTCGCCGCGGAGCGCCACGAGCTGGTCGTCGCCGATCTTCCGACCGAGGCGCTTGCCCACCAGCCCCACCTCGGACGGGCCCACGGAGTGGAAGCTCCGGAGCACGACGAGCAGCACCAGCACCAGCGGGACCAGTACGACGAACAGAGCCACGACACCTTCCATGCGGTGACCCACCTTCCTCTGTTGTGGAGGGGACTGCCCCTCGATCCGCAGCGTACGACTGCCGCGTCAGGATGCAAGGGCGAAGATGTCACGTCCGTCGACGAGCAGCGACCCGAGGTGCAGGCGACCGCGGTGGGGCCGGCCGTCGACGCGCAGGTCGACGCGGGCGCCGGGCAGCAGCACGCCGTCCAGCGCGTCCGAGCCGGGCTCGACGGGCGAGCCGAGCTCGATCGACTCGCGACCCTCGAGCCGCTCGCCCGCCCAGGTCGCCTCGTCGTAGGCGGCGGTGACGAAGAGCCCCCGGCGCGGGTTGAAGACGTCGGCCAGCACCCGGCACCGACCTCGGTCGTCGAGCGTGCGCAGCAGCAGCTCGCGTGCGCAGACCTGGGAGGCGCCGCCCCGCTCGAGCGCGTCGCGCACGTCCGCCGGCAGGAACAGGCCGAGCACCACCTCGTGCCCCGGTCCGAGCTCGCCCAGGTCCGCCCGGCGCGCCGCACGCGTGCGCAGCGTCCACGCCGAGAGGTCGCCGTCGCGCCGGAGCGGGTCGAGTCGGGCCGCGCGCTCGTCCCGGAGCAGGCGACGGACCTCGTCGTCGCCGCAGGCGCGCTCGAGGACGACCCACTGCTGCTCGGCGGGCAGCTCGTCGAAGACACGACGCGCGAGCTCGCGGCGCTCCCGCTCGGGGATCGCCTCGAGCGCCGCGACGAGCGACTCCGGCTCGGCGGCGTCGTCCGCCGCGAAGCGCTGGACGGCCGCGTGGATCTCCCTGGCGAGCTCGAGGTGCGCGGCCTCGCCGTCGTCGGGCTGCGACGCTCCGGCGCGACCCGGCATCAGTCGCTCCCGAGCAGTCGCTCGATGACGATCGCCACGCCGTCGTCGTCGTTCGAGGCGGTCACCTCGTCCGCTGCGGCCTTCAGCCGTGGGTCCGCGTTGGCGACGGCCACGCCGAGCCCGGCCCAGCGGATGAGCTCGAGGTCGTTCGGCATGTCGCCGAACGCGACGACCTGCTCGGCCGCGACGTCCGAGGTGACCAGCAGGCGCTCGACGGCCGCCGCCTTGTGCACCGCGGGGTGCGACAGCTCCAGGAACGACTCGCTCGTCGAGTGGGTCACCAGTGCGCGATCGCCGACGAGCTCCTGCACGCGCGCCGCGGTGCCCTCGGGTGCCGGGTGCGGGAGGCGCACGATCAGCTTCAGCACCGGCTCGTCCAGGAACGAGCGGATCGGTCCGACGTGCAGCCCCTCGAGGTTCCAGCTGCCGGCCAGGTCGACGTCCTGCCGCGTGATCGACTCGTCCACCGCGAAGTCGAAGCCCTGCTCGAGGCCGAGCACCGCGTCCGGGTACGCCGCCTCGACGTCGTCGACGATGGCGTGCGCGACGTCGGGCAGCAGCTCGATGCGCTCGACCAGCTCGTGGCGCGTGGGGTCGTAGACCGCGGCGCCGTTCGCGCACACGACCAGCCCGCGGTCGCCCAGCGCCTCGACGATCGGTGCGATCCACCGCGGCGGACGGCCGGTGGCGATCACGACGAGCATCCCCGCCGCCTCGGCGTCGAGCACCGCGGCGCGGGTGCGGGGCGAGACGGACTTGTCCGTCCGCAGCAGCGTGCCGTCCAGATCGGTCGCGATGGCGCGGTAGCTCGTCACGGGGCGCACGCTACCCAGCGACGGTGCGATGTCCTCGGAGCCCGGTCGACGCCGCTCCCCGACCGGCCTGGCCGCTCGTTCCGCCGCTGACTTAGGGTGAGCGACGCGGCGTCCTTCGGCGGGGAGCGCCGCCGGAGGGGAGCTCGCATGCGTGCCACGGACCATCGACCTGACGGCGGGGCGAGCAGGCGGGCGACCCGGCCTCCGCGCCGTCGCCGACGTGCCGCCGCGGCGGCGCTGGTGCTGCTGCTCAGCGGTGCACTGC
>JAFAFZ010000436.1 GCA_023423215.1 Actinomycetes bacterium | reverse complement strand
CCGAGGATCGCCACGTCCGCGGGGCCCGCAGCGTCGACCAGGTCGCGCAGCGCCCTGAACGACGGCAGGCCGCCGTCCAGGGCGAACTGCTCGGCGACGACGGCGTGGGCCGCGTCCACGTCGTCGGTGACGCAGATCGGCAGCCCGGCGACGATGCGGGGGCTCGGGTGACCGGCGACCTCGGCCGCCTCGGTGAGCCGCGGCACGACGTGGTCGAGCAGGGCGCGCTCGCCGGTGCACCACGTGATCGTGCCGCAGCCGCGCGAACCGGCCAGCTTGAGCATCTGCGGGCCGAGCGCCGCCACGATGACGTCGGGCGCTGCGGCGCCCTGGACCTCGATCGCGCCGACGCAGGTGATGTCCTCGCCGTGCACGTCCACCGGTTCGCCGCGCAGCAGCGGGAGCAGCGAATCCAGGTACTCGCGCATGTGGCGCACGGGCGTCGCGTACGAGTAGCCCCACAGCGACTCGACCACGATCTGGTGCGACAGCCCGATGCCGAGCGCCAGGCGGTCGCCGGTGGCGAGCTGCACGGTCAGGGCCTGCGACGCGAGCATCATCGGGTGCCGGGGGAAGGTGGGCACGACCGCGGTGCCGAGCTCGATGCGGGGCACCTCCCGGCCGACGACGGCCAGCGCGGTCAGGGCGTCGACGCCGAAGATCTGCGCGATCCAGAACGAGTCGAAGCCGTCCGCCTCGGCGCGACGTGCCGCCTCGACGACGTCGTCGAGCGTCGCCAGGTTGCCGGTGCCGTTGATGCCGATGCGCATGCCGATGCCCATGTCGGTCCCCCTCGTCGTCGTGGTGGACGCGACCGTACCGGTGCCCGCCGCGCCGCTGGGCGTCGTCGTCGAGTGAGCTGCCGGGCGGCGATCCCGACAGCGACGGGTCAGGCGACGACGACGACGGTGTCGCCCACCTGGAGGAAGTCCCAGGTGAAGAGCGCATCGGCCTGCGCCTGGCGGATGCACCCGTGCGAGAGCGCCTCGCCCAGCTGCTCCTCGGTCTGCACGGGAACGCCGCCGACCTCGGGGATGTCGTGGAACCCGATCGCCCAGCCGTTCGGCCCCTTCGTGAAGCGCACGAAGTAGTCCATCTTCGAGCCGTCCAGGCCGGTCGCGTGCTCGGTGCGGGAGTACACCTGGAACGTGCCGACGCCCGGCGTGTTCGGCCGCCCGGAGACGCGGGCGGTGCGCACGGCGGCGCCGGACTCGTCGACCCACCACATGCGCTGCCCGGCCACCGAGAACACCACCCGGCGCCCCTCACCGCTGTCCGCGGGGAGCAGGTCCTCGGGCGGGGTCGTGGTCGTCGTCGTGGGCGGCAGCGTGCTGGTGGTGGTCGTCGGGGCGGTGGTCGTCGTGGAGCCACCACCGGCGACGTCGCCCTCGGCCGCCGCGCCCTCACCGGCGGGGGAGCGGTCCAGCACCGACGCCGCGCCGATGCCGACGCCCAGGGCGACGGCGGCGAGCCCGAAGGCGGCGAGCAGGAAGCGGCGTGACATGGTGCGCTCAGGCTACCCGGCGCCCGCTCCGGCCCACCGGTTCAGCCCGGGGACAGCCAGGCGGTGAACGCCGCGACCATGGTCTGCACGTCTGCGACGGCCATCAGCTCGCGGATCGAGTGCATCGAGAGCTGCGCCATGCCCACGTCGACCGTCCGCACCGCGAGCTGCGCCGACGCGAGCGGCCCGATCGTCGAACCGCAGGGCAGGTCGCCGCGGTGCGAGTACTCCTGCACCGGCACGTCGACCGAGGCGCACGCCTGGCGGAAGAGGGCGGCGCCGTGGCCGTCCGTGGCGTAGCGGGCGTTGACGTTCTGCTTGATGACCGGCCCGCCGCCCAACTGCACCCAGTGCCGTGGCTCGTGGCGGTCCGGGTAGTTCGGATGCGTCGCGTGCGCCATGTCGGCCGAGAGCAGCCACGCCCGCTCGAGCGAGGCGAGCCACGCGCCGCGGTCGAACCCGAGCGCCAGCGCACGGCGCTCGAGCACCCGAGCCAGCCAGGTCGAGTCCGCGCCCGTCGCCGTCGTCGAGCCGACCTCCTCGTGGTCGAACAGGACGATGGCGGCAGGGGCGCGCAAGCCTCCCGCCCACTTCGCTGCGATCAGCGCTTCGACCGCCCCGAAGGACGAGCAGAGGTTGTCCAGGCGTGGCGCGGCGAGCAGCTCGTCGTCGACGCCGAGCACGGCGGAGGGCTGGTGGTCGAAGCAGGCGACGTCCCACCCGAGCACGTCGGCGGACGACACGCCGAGCTGCTCGGCCAGCCACGCCCGGAAGTCGCCCTCGTGCGCCACGCCCAGACCCCAGATCGGGGTCAGGTGCTGCTGCTTGTTCAGCAGCAGGCCACGCTCGGAGATCTCGCGGTCCAGGTGGATCGCCAGCTGCGGCACCCGCAGCACCGGGCCCTCGGTGCGCATCAGCCGCTGCTCGGGCCCGTCCTGACCGTGCACGGTCACACGACCCGCCAGGCCCAGGTCCCGGACGAGCCACGAGTTGAGCAGCGCGCCTCCGTACACCTCGACGCCGAGCTGGCGCACGCCCGCCACCGAGAGGTCGGGCCGCGGGCGGATCCGCAGGTTCGGCGAGTCGGTGTGGGCGCCGATCATCCGCAGGTCGCCGTCGGGCTCGGCGGAGTCGACCCAGGCGACCAGCGCGCCGTCCCGCACGACGAACCGGGCGCCCGGCTGCGTCGCGCTCGCCGGCTCGAACTGCTCGAAGCCGGCGTCCACCAGCCGGGCTGCGGCGTTGTGCACCGCGTGGAACTGCGTCGGGGACGCGTCGATGAAGTTGCGCAGGTCGTCCGCAGCTCGCACGTTCAGCCTCCGGCCGGTACGCCCGGCCCGGTCGGGGTGGGGGACAGCCCGGCACAGGACTGGAGCGCGTCCATCTCTGCCACGCCGGCCTCGGCGGCGGCGCCCGAGAGCGGCACCGGCACCAGGTTCTGGATCTGCGCGGGCTTCCACTCGTAGCCGTCGATGCGACGCCCGGTCGCGGTCACCACGACCACGCCGCTCTTCGTGCCGGCCGCCGAGGGCGCCTTGAAGATGAAGTTCGAGAGCCCGTACGCCACGAACTGGTCGCCGTGGTAGCCCATGCCCTGCAGCCGGTGGGCG
>JAFAFZ010000382.1 GCA_023423215.1 Actinomycetes bacterium | reverse complement strand
CCCCAGACGGTCAGCGCGAGTGCGGCGACGGCCAGGAGCATGGCGGGCAGGTCGCCGCGGCGCTGCGCCGGCGTCGTGCCCGTCAGGCGCGGCACGTCCGCGTACAGCACCGCACGCTCGCTGATGTCGACGCGCTGGCGCAGGTCGCCGTGCTCGTCGAACTCGGCCGAGAAGCCGGTCGGCGCCACCTGCACGACCCACCGACCGCTCTCGACGGCTCGGAACGCCGAGGTGGCCAGCTGCTGGGACTGGACCTGCGTCAGCCAGTAGCTCGATCCGTTCGTCGGGTTCAGCACCACCTGCCCGCCGTCGCGCACGCCCTCTCGCACACGTCGGGCGAAGAAGATCTCCCAGCTGATCGCCACGGCGGTCGGCCCGGCGGACGTCTCGACCATCGCCGAGCCCTCGCCGGGGGTGGCGTCGCGTGGCGGGAGCGTGTCACCCGCGACCGGTTCGAAGAGCCAGCGCAGCGGCACGTACTCGCCGAAGGGCACCCGCCGCTCCTTGTCGTAGCGGTCCGCCAACGTCCCGTCGGGCTCGACCACGATCACGTAGTTCAGGAAGTGGTCCTCTCGCTCCGGGTCGTCCTCGACCACGCCCACCATGATCGGGGCGTCGAGCCGGCGGGCCTCGGCGGCGAGCAGGTCCTTCCACGGGTCGACCTCGAAGGGACCGGCCACGTTGATCGCGTTCTCGGGCCACACCACCAGGTCGACGTCCCCGGTGATCGAGCGCGTCGCCTCGAGGTGGCGCTCGAAGACGAGCGGCACCTCGTCCGATGAGTAGCGGGTGCCCTGCGGGCCGCCCCCCTGCACCGCCGCGATGCGCATGGTGGCGGGCGCGCCGTCCCGGCCCTCGACCGGGTGCACGAACGCCGTGCTGGCGGCGCCCAGCCCGACCAGCACCGCGGCGCCCACCAGCACCGCGACGGGTTCCGTCCAGCGGCGCTGCGACAGCGCCACGTACAGCGCCACCCCGACCGCCGCCACCACCGCGGAGACGAGCAGGCCGCCGCCCAGCCGGGCGATCGGCAGCAGCGGCCCCCTGGCCTGGCCCATCGAGAGCAGTGAGAGCGGCACCCCGCCGAACGGGGCGTGGGAGTGGAACCACTCGAACACGACGATCGCAGCCGGCAGCGCGACGAGGCGCCACCGGGTGCGTGTGGCGGCGACGCCGACCAGCCCGACCATCGGACCCCAGCCCAGGAGCGCGCCGCCCACGTAGCCGGGCGGCGTCAGGCCCCACATCCACAGCGTCGACGGCGCGAACCACGCCACGCCGACGACCCAGGACAGCCAGAACCGGCCCCGGCCCGGGCGATCGCCGAGCAGGGGACCCACAGCGCGACGCCCACGAACGCGAGTGGCCACCAGCCCCACGGCGGCAGCGACGCGCACAGGCAGAGCCCCGCCACCACGGCGAGCACGGTCGGCACCCCTCGTCGATCCACGGAGCAGGATCATTCCATCCCGACCGCCGCGGAACCGGATCGGCTCGCAGGTCGACCACCATGGGGTCGCGTGGCCGCCGGGCCGCGGACCGACCGGAGGTGCCGTGCACGACTCGCCGCAGGACCACGACCCGAGCCGGTCGCGCCGTCGGATCCCACGCCGTGCGCTGCTGGCGGCACCGCTCCTGCTGGTCCCGATCCTGGTCGCCGCGTGCGGCGGGTCGGGCGGAGGCGACGAGGGCTCCTCGGGCCTGACCGGAGCGGCGGCCGAGGGCTCCGAGCTGGTGAGGTCGAACGGCTGCACGTCGTGCCACTCCACCGACGGCCGTCGCTCGCTCGGACCGACGTGGCAGGGTCTCGCCGGCTCCGAGGTCGAGCTCGAGGGCGGCGAGACCGTCGTCGCGGACGACGAGTACCTGACCCGGGCGATCGAGGACCCCGGCGCCGAGATCGTGGCTGGCTACACGGGCGTGATGCCCCGGCGCGACCTGTCCGCCGACGAGGTCGCCGCGATCGTCGCCTACCTGCACACCCTCTCGGACTGATCCGGGCGTCGCCGGGGTCGATCGACCGCTTTCGGGCACCATCGCCGTATCGTGCGGAGACCGCGCCACGCGCGTCGACCGCGCCCGCCACGAAGGAACGTCCCGATGTCGAACTCTCCGTCGTCCACCCCCCGGCACCGAACCCGCCGCCTCGGCCTGGGCCTCGTCGCCGCGCTCGCACTGACCGGACTCGTCGCCGCGTGCGGCAGCGACGACGACAGCGCCTCCTCGACGACGACCACCGAGGCCTCGGCGTCGACGACCGAGAAGTCGACCACGAGCACGACCGCCCCCGGCACGCTCATCACCGTGTCCGACGTCTGGGCCGCGCCGACCCCGGCCGGCGAGGATGCCAAGGTGTACATGAGCATCACCGGCGGCGCCGCCGCCGATGAGCTCGTCAGCGTCTCGGTCGCGAGCGACTGGGCCGAGTCGGCCGCCCTCGTGCCCGACACCCCGATCGCCCTGGAGCCGACCAAGACCGTCGCGCTGACCGACGAGGGCGCCTACATCGAGCTGACCAAGCTGAAGAAGGCGCTCGAGCTGAACAAGCCGTTCGAGGTCACGCTGACCTTCGCCACCGAGCCCGCGCAGACCGTGCAGGGCGCCGTACGAGAGGTCGACGAGGGCACCACCTGATCGACGCCGGAGAGCACGGCCGGGTCGCAGGCGCCTCGTGGCGCAGGCGGCCCCGCCGTGT
>JAFAFZ010000367.1 GCA_023423215.1 Actinomycetes bacterium | reverse complement strand
TAAAATCCCACCGGCCCCGCTGGCCGACGACGAGGCCGCGACCTCGGCAGCGGACGAGGCGCGCATCCCGGCACTGCTGTCGCCGGCACCCACGACCCGTCCCGTCGACCGGCCCGCCGCTGCGACGCGCCCGACCCGGCCGCTCGAGGACATGGTCGTCGTGGTCGGCCCCGGCGAGGTCGGACCGTGGGGGACCAGCGCGACCCGCTTCGACCTCGAGGTCGACGGTGCGCTGGCCGACGGCTCGGTCGCCGAGCTGGCGTGGACCTGCGGTCTGGTGCGGTGGGACCCCGAACTGGACGGCGGCTCGTGGATCGACGTCGACGCCGACGAGCCCGTCGCCGAGGGGGACCTGGCCGAGCGCTACCGCGAGGCGGTGCACGAGCGCTGCGGCATCCGCACCTACGAGGTGGACGGCCCGCTCGACCCTGCGGGCGTCGACCTGTTCGTCGAGGTGTTCCTGGACGACGACGTGGTCGTGACCGTGGCCGACGAGGCCGACGCCCGGGCGTTCGCCGCTGCCGATCCGGAGCAGACCTCGGTGCGCCGGGGCCGTGACGGCGACTGGCAGGTCGTGCGCAGGGCGGGCAGCTCGATCCGGGTCCCGCGCCGCGCGGTGCTGACCCGCCGGGTCGGCGCGCAGGTGCCCGAGGGCTTCGACCCCACGAACTGGGGCATCCCCGCCGAGATGGCCGCGTCGGTCGACCGGCTGTCGCTGTGGAACCTGGTCGCCACCGTCGAG
Source organism: Actinomycetes bacterium (assembly GCA_023423215.1). GTDB lineage: Bacteria > Actinomycetota > Acidimicrobiia > Acidimicrobiales > Microtrichaceae > JAFAFZ01. Next base: position 2,399 of record JAFAFZ010000367.1, on the reverse strand, counting down.
GCGTTCCTGGACGCCGGGATCGAGCCCGAGGAGCTGATGGCCCGGGTGCACCCCGCCATGGTGGGCAGCACCCAGGGTTCGGGCATGGGCGGCATGTCGTCGGTCCAGACGCTCTACCGGGACTCGGTGCTGGGCGGCGACCACCCGAACGACCTGCTCCAGGAGGGCCTGGCCAACGTCGTGGCCGCGTACGTGGTGCAGAGCTACGTCGGCGGCTACGGGCCGATGGTCCACCCCGTCGCCGCGTGCGCGACGGCAGCGGTGTCGATCGAGGACGGCGTCGACAAGATCCGCGCCGGCAAGGCGGACGTCATCGTCGCGGGCGGTTGGGACGACCTGCAGCTCGAGGGGGTGCTCGGGTTCTCGACCATGAACGCCACGGCGCCGACCGAGCACATGGAGGCGATGGGCCTGGCGCCCGGGCAGTTCTCCCGTGCCAACGACCGTCGACGCGCCGGCTTCGTCGAGGCCCAGGGCGGCGGCACGGTGCTGCTCGCACGCGGCTCGGTCGCCGCGGACCTCGGCCTGCCCGTGCGCGGCGTCGTCGTCTACGCGTCGAGCTTCGCGGACGGCATCCACACCTCGATCCCGGCGCCGGGACTCGGCGCGCTGGCCTGCGTCCTGGGCGGCGACCGCTCGCCGCTCGCCCGGTCGCTGGCCGAGCACGGGCTGGCGCCGGACGACGTCGCGGTGGTGTCGAAGCACGACACCTCGACCGGTGCCAACGACCCGAACGAGAGCGAGCTGCACGATCGCATCGCACGGGAGCTCGGGCGCAGCGAGGGCAACCCGATGCTGGTCGTCTCGCAGAAGACGGTGACCGGCCACGCGAAGGGCGGCTCGGCCGCCTGGCAGACGATCGGCCTGCTCCAGGTGCTCGAGTCCGGACAGGTGCCCGGCAACCGCAACCTGGAGTGCCTGGACGAGTCGCACCGCGACCACCTCGCCCTGGCCTACGGCCACCGCGAGGTCGTGGCCGGCGAACCGCTGCGCGCCGGGCTGCTGACCAGCCTGGGCTTCGGACACGTCTCGGCGGTCCTCTGCCTGGCGCACGCGGACGTGTTCCACGCGGCGCTGGACGGTCGCGCCGCCGAGCACGCCCGGGCCGCGGCGCAGCGTCGCGACGACGGCCGACGCCGCCGGCTGGCGAACCGCTACGGCGTCGAGCCGGCGTACACCAAGCGCGTCGACCGCCGCCTCGTCGGGGGCGACGACTCGGACGAGCGTCACGAGGCCGAGGTGCGGCTGCTGACCGACCCGGGGGTGCGGCTGGGGCCCGACGGGACCTACCTGACCGACGCCACGGCCTCGCGCTCGTGACGGTGCTGGGCGTGGGCCTGGACCTGGTCGACGTCGGCTCGTTCGCCGAGCAGCTCGACGTGCCGGGCACCCGGTTCGAGCTGCGGGCGTTCAGCGCCGGCGAGCGCGCCGAGGTCGGCAGCGACGGGCCCTCCCGCGCCCGACGACTCGCTGCGCGCTACGCCGCGAAGGAGGCCTTCGTGAAGGCGTGGTCGGCGAGCCGGTTCGGGCGCTCGCCCACGCTGCCGGCGTGGGACCTGGGTGAGGTCGAGGTCGTGACCGACGCGCACGGGCGGCCCTCGCTGCGGCTCAGCGGCGAGCTGCTCGACGCGGTCCGGGCGCAGCTGGGCGAACGGTGGCAGGCGCACGTGTCGCTGACCCACGACGGGCCGTTCGCCGCCGCGGTCGTCGTGCTCGAGGGACCCGACGACGTGCTCGGTGCGCTGCACGAGGCGGTGCAGGACGCCCGGGAGGCCGCGGCGAACGACGGCCCCGACGGTCGGGGCGATGGAACGGACATCGGCGACAGCGGAGGACAGCAGTGAGCTTCACACGGGTGGCGGTGCTCAACCGCGGCGACGCGGCGATGCGCTTCCTGCGCACCGCCCGGGAGCTGGCGGACGGCTCGGGTCCGGTGCTCGACGTGGTGGCGGTCTACACCGACCCCGACGCGAACGCCCCGTTCGTGCGCCTGGCCGACGACGCGATCCCGCTCGGGCCGGCGCTGCACAGCGGTGCGGACGGGGTCGTGCACCCGGCCTACTGCGTGCACGACCTGGTGGTCGGCCGACTGCTCGACGCCGGGGTCGAGGCGGTCTGGCCGGGCTGGGGCTTCCTGTCCGAGGACGCGGCGTTCGTCGACCGGCTGGACGAGGCCGGCATCACCTTCATCGGGCCGCCCGCCTCGGCCATGCGCGCGCTCGGCGACAAGGTCCGCTCGAAGCACCTGGCCGAGCAGTGCGGCGTGCCGCTCGCCCCGTGGGCGGCGCTCGACCTGGACGACGACCCGCGCACCTGGGTCGAGCGCGCCGAGCAGGTCGGCTTCCCCGTCATGGTGAAGGCGGCGCACGGCGGCGGCGGGCGTGGCATCCGCCGCGTCG
>JAFAFZ010000360.1 GCA_023423215.1 Actinomycetes bacterium | reverse complement strand
CCCGTCGTCGTCCACGATCAGGTTGCCCAACCGGAAGTCGCCGTGCAGCACCGAGCGACCGACCGGTTCGGGGCGGTGCTCGTCGAGCCAACGCAGCGCGTACTCGAAGGTCGGCACGGGCTCGTCGAACGCGTCGATGATCGCCCGGAGCACCCGCACCGGATCCGGCGGGTCGGCGTCGCCGCCCGGCGTCGTCGCCGGGTCGACCGCGTGCAGGCGGGCGAGCGCCGACGCACACGACGCGGTCAACCCGGCACGGGCTCGCGCGTAGCGCTCGTCGCGCAGGATCCGTCGACCGAGCGTCTCGCCGGCGATGCGTCGCATGACCATGCCCGCACCACCCCAGACCGCCGGGTCGTCGGTGTCCACGAGCACCTCGGGCACCGGCAGGCCCGCCAGGTGCGCGGCGCGCATGACGCCGGCCTCCCGCGCGATCGCCCCGGGCTCGCTCGGGCGACCGGGCGGGTCGCGCCGCAGCACCAGCTCGTGCACGACGCCGTCCGCGTCGGTGGCGTCCAGGCTCCAGGTCTCCCTCGAGGCGCCGCCGCTGAGCCGGGCGACGTCGTGCACCCGGACCGGGCCCAGCGCGTCGGCCAGCGCGTCGGCGAGCGCCTCCGGGTTCGGATCTCGGTCGCTGGTCATCGGCGTCGTGCTCCCCTCGGCCCGGCGGCGCCACGGTAGCAACGGCCGCCCGCCGCGGGTCCGCCCGCCCGACCGCCGGCGCGACCTGCGGAAAGACGGTTCCCCTCCGGGCAGGCGTGGACGACAATGGGCGGCGCGGGCGGGCGGGGTGAGGAGGAACCCATGGCCGACGAGCAGGACCCGGCCATCGGCGTCGTGAGCAGCGACCCGGCGATGCGCGTGCAGCTCAGCGACGAGCTCTCGTCGAGGTACGGGCGCGACTACGACGTGCTCGACGCGGACGGCGCCGAGGCCGGGCTGGCGCTGCTGACCGAGCTGCGCGAGCGGGCGGTGACGGTCGCCCTCGTCCTGGGCTGCTACTGCCCGAGCGACCGTGGCGGGCGCGCCTTCCTGACGGCGTCGCGCCCGATCCACCCCGCGGCGTGGCGCGGGGTCGTCGTGGTCTGGGGCGACTTCGCGAGCGCCTCCGAGGTCTTCTCGGCGCTCGCCACGGGCCGCGCCGACCTGTCGCTGATCCGGCCCGAGCAGCGGCGCGACGAGGAGTTCCACAGCGCGATCACGGACGCGCTCGAGGACTGGCAGCTGGCGCGCGGCGACGGCTTCGAGGCGGTTCGCCTCATCGGCCCCGCCGGCTCGCCCCGCTGCCACGAGCTGCGCGACACCTTCAACCGCAACCACATCCCGATCCGCTTCTACGACAGCGACAGCCCGGCGGGCCGTCAGGCGCTCGACGGCCTGGGCCTGGTCGACCCGCCGCTCCCGGTGCTCGTGCTCCAGTTCACCGCCGAGGCCACCGTCCTGTCGGACCCCAGCGACCTCGAGATCGCGGATGCGTTCGGGTTGATGGAGCCGCTGCCCGAGGACGAGGTGTTCGACGTCGTCGTGATCGGTGCCGGTCCGTCGGGCCTGGCCGCCGCCGTGTACGCCGCGAGCGAGGGCCTGCGCACGCTCATGGTCGAGCAGCAGGCCGTGGGCGGGCAGGCCGGCACCTCGTCGATGATCCGCAACTACCCCGGGTACTCCCGCGGCATCAGCGGCGCCAAGCTGGCCTTCCGGGCGTTCCAGCAGGCCTGGTCCTTCGGCACGCAGTTCCACTTCATGCGTGCCGCGGTCGGGCTGCGCCGAGAGGGCGAGGTCCGCCTGGTCGAGTTCTCGGACGGCACGTGCGCACGGGGACGCGCGGTCATCATCGCCACGGGGGTCACCTACCGCCTGCTCGAGGTGGACGAGCTGGAGCAGCTCGTCGGCCGCGGCGTCTTCTACGGCGCGGCGGTGGCGGAGGCACCCTCGATGGTGGGCCGCGACGTCGTCGTCGTGGGGGGCGGCAACTCGGCGGGGCAGGCCGCGCTGCACCTGGCCGACTACGCAGCGTCGGTGACGGTCCTGGTCCGCGGCGACGGGCTCGCGGCCTCGATGTCGGAGTACCTGATCCGCCAGCTCGACGAGGCCCCGAACGTGCGTGTGCGCCTGCGCTCGTCGGTGGTCGGGGGCGGGGGTGAGGGCTGCCTGCAGCACCTCGACGTGCTCGACGCCGCGGAGGACCGCGTCGAGCGCGTCGCGGCGGACGGCCTGTTCCTGCTGATCGGCTCGCAGCCGCACACGGACTGGCTCGAGGGCGCGGTCGCCCGGGACCGCTGGGGCTTCGTGCTCACCGGGGCGGACCTGTCGGCCGAGGGCGTCGACCTGTCGGCCTACGACCGGGCACCGGGCATGCTCGAGACGAGCATGCCGGGGGTGTTCGCGTCGGGTGACGTGCGACGCGGCTCGGTGAAGCGGGTCGCCTCGGCCGTCGGCGAGGGAGCGGTCGCGATCCAGCTGCTGCACGGCTACCTGGCGGGGCTGCGGCATGGGCAGTGACCGCACCGTCGCCGAGGACGTCGTGCGACCGCTGCGTCCGTCGATGCGGGCGCTGCTCGTGGTCGCCGGCGTCCTGGTCTTCCTGGCGGGCGTGCAGCTCTTCGTCTTCCCGCTGCGCACCGACCGCTGGTTCGCGTGGACGATCGACCCACCGATGACCGCGGTGTTCCTGGGCGCCGCGTACTGGTCGAGCCTGGCGTTCGAGTGGTCGGCCGCCCGTCGGCGCCACTGGTGCGACGCCCGCATCTCGGTGCCCACCGTGTTCGTGTTCACGACCCTGACGCTCGTGGCCACGCTGGTGCACCTGGACCGCTTCCACTTCGGTGCCGAGCACGACGCGGGCACCCGTGCGGTCACGTGGGCGTGGCTGGCCGTCTACGCGGTGGTCCCGGTCCTGATGGTCGTCCTGGTGGTGGTCCAGCTGCGCGTGCCGGGCGTCGATCGGCCGCGGACGCACCGGCTGCCGCGCTGGGTC
>JAFAFZ010000359.1 GCA_023423215.1 Actinomycetes bacterium | reverse complement strand
GACGGGTGGCAACGGCGGCATCGGGCTCGGCATGGCCGAGGGGCTGGTCCTGGCCGGAGCGTCCGTCGCGATCTGCGGCCGCAACGCCGAGAAGACCGGTGCCGCGGTCGAGCACCTGCGGTCGCTCGTCGAGGGCGCGCGGGTCGAGGGCTACCGCTGCGACGTCGCAGAGGAGCGAGACGTCATCGACACCGTCGCGACCGTGGTGGCCGAGTTCGGTCGGCTCGACTCGTGCGTGGCGAACGCCGGGGTCTCCGGCGACGCTGCGCTGCTGGACATGTCGCTCGACCAGTGGCGCGCGGTCACCTCGGTGAACCTCGACGGCGTGTTCGTCACACTGCGCGAAGCCGCCCGGCAGATGGTCGACCAGGGTGGCGGCGGCGCGCTGGTCGCCGTGTCGTCCACCTCGTCCGAGCACGGCGCTCCCCGTCAGGCGCACTACGCGGCGTCGAAGGCGGGCGTGCTGGCGTTGGTGCGATCGATGGCCGTCGGGTTCGCCCGCCACCGGATCCGCGCCAACAGCCTGGTGCCGGGCTGGACCCTCACCGACCTGACGGAGGCGGGCTACCAGTACGACAAGTTCCGCGACAACACGATCCGTCGCACCCCGGTCCGGCGGTGGGGCACCCCTGCGGACTTCCGTGCCGTCGCACCCTTCCTGTGCGATCCGCGCCTCGAGTTCCACACCGGCGACGAGGTCACGATCGACGGCGGGTACACGGTCTTCTAGGCGCATCGTCGGGCGGACCGGGCGGTCGCGTGACGCACGTCCGGTGGACCGGTGGGACTCCCCGCGGAATACTTCGGTCATGGAGCCGAACTATTCCGATCGGGGCCGCACCGCCGCCGTGCTCTCGGATCCGACGCGGCTCCGCCTGCTCGAGCTGCTCGAGGGCGCCGACGGGCCCCTCGACGTGGCGACCCTGGCCGACCGGGTCGGCGTGCACCACACCTCGGTGCGGGTCCACCTGGCCCGACTGCGCGACGCCGGCCTGGTCGAGGAGCGCACCTCACCTGCTGCCGGCCGCGGGCGTCCGAAGCACCTGTACGTCGCCGTCGTGCCCCGCCAGGCCTACCGCGAGCTGTCGAGCCTGCTGGCCGACGCCGTGCGCACCGGACGCAGCGCGCGTGAGGTCGGGCGGGACGCCGGAGCGACCGCAGCGGCCCGTACGCCCGCCGGCCTGACGGCGGTCGACGCGATCATGGTCGAGGCCGAGGCGCTCGGCTTCGCGCCGCGTCGGGCAGCGCGGCGAGGCCAGGTGGACCTGGTGCTCGAGCACTGCCCCTTCCGGGACGTCGCCGCCGAGGACCCCGCCACGATCTGCTCGCTCCACCTCGGCATCGCCGAGGGCATCGCGGAGCGCGTCGGAGGAGCCGAGGTCCTGGGCATCGTCGTCGAGGACCCGTTCCGGGCCGGCTGCCGACTGCAGCTGCGACCCGAGGAGGTGAGCACGTGAACGCGACGTGCGTGCGATGAGCGGCGAGCTGCCGGACGCGGAGCTGGGCGGCGAAGCGGCGTGCTGGGCGCACCTGTTGGGCGACGATCGACCCGACGTCGACGACGTCGCGCAGGTCGACGTGCTCGTGCGCGAGTTCTACCGGCGCGTGGCCGTCGACGCGGAGCTCGGGCCGGTGTTCGCCGGAGCGGGCGTGGACTGGGCCGAGCACCTGCCGAAGATGGTCGACTTCTGGTCGTGGCAGCTGCTGGGCGTGAAGGGCTACGCCGGCCAGCCGCTCCCGGCGCACCAGCGGGTCGCCGAGCGGTTCCCGCTCGGAGCGGACCTGTTCGCACGTTGGCTGGAGCTGTTCGACGAGACGCTGGACGACCTCTTCGCCGGTCCCGTCACCGAGCTCGCCCACGTGCGGGCGCGCAAGATGGCCTCGGCGCTGCAGCGGCTGCTGCGCGACCGCGACGACCGCGACGACGACGGCGTCGAGCCCGTCGCCGTCACCCTGACGACCGAACGAGGAGCCCCGTGAGCCGCACCCCGATCTCCGACGATCCGCGCCGACGACCGCCCGGACCGGCGCCGGCGCACCCCAAGCTGGCCGCCGCGCTGCTGATGGTCGGCATCGTCGTCGGGCTGCTGCTCGTCTCCCTGCCAGCGGTGCTCTGACCCCGGGCGGCCGATGTCGAGGCGCCGGTCGACCCGCCGCCCTTGACCTCAACTTCACTTGAGGTCGTACCGTCGCTCCCATGACCACCACCGCACCCCTCCTCCGCCCGACCGACCACACCCTGGCCGCGCTGCTCGACGACGAGCTCGACCTGGATCCCGTCGCCCGTGGCGACTTCATCAACCACCTGGCGATGAGCCTGGTGGCGGTCCGCCGCCTCGGCGGCTCCGACGACGAGCTGCAGGCCTGGTACGACGTCCAGACCTCGGGCGACTTCCTCGTGCGGCGCGAGCGCCCGGAGTGGCTGGTGCCCGAGACCGAACAGGTGTGGAGCCGGGGCATCGCGACCGTCGTGTCCGAGCAGCTGCCCGGCCTGATCGGTTCGCCCGGGTCGCAGTTCTTCCACGCCGCCATCCGTCTGGAGCACGCCGTCGACGCCGGCCACTCGGGCCAGGTCGCGCACGCGCTGCACAACTGGGCGGATCACGACCACCCGCTGCCGTCGCCGCCCTCGGGCCGGGGTGACGCCTCGTTCCGGGACGTGCTCCGGGCCCTCGCCTCGGCGTCCGGCGGCGCGCAGGACCTGCCGCGCCGTTCGCACGACCTGGCTGCCGCGCCGTGGTTCGTGGCGTCGATGGAGCGGCTCCGAGTGCACGACGGGCTGCTGGACGAGGTGAGCGAGGCGGCGATCGCCAGCCACGACGAGCCGCGCCACTTCGGCACCTTGCACCTGGTCACCGGGAGCCGTGCCGCGCAGGCGCTCGCGCCGCTGCTCGAGCCGGCGGACCGGCGTGAGCTCGCCCTCCGCCAGGCGCAGGCGGTCGCCGTCACCTACGTCTCGATGGGCGCGCCGCCGCTGGCCGAGCGGCGGGACGACGCCGTCGCAACGCCGGGCGATCCGACGGTGTGGGAACCGCTGGGTCGGTGCGCGATCGACTCGCAGGACCCCCACGTCGCGAAGCTCGTGTACGCCTGCCGGCTCGAAGAGGTCCGCACCGGGAACGTGCGGTACCGCGAGGTCGCGACGCGCCAGGTCGGCTGAGGCGGTCAGTCCGGGCCGTCGGCCCGACTCGTCAACTCCGGTCGTCCGCCAGCGTGGCCGCACGCCGCTCGAGCGCCGTGCGGTTCGGCGTGTTGTCGCACAGCTCGATCGCACGTCGGTACGCCTCCTCGGCACGGGCACGGTCACCGGTGCGGCGCAGCAGCTCGGCGTGCGCGGCGTGCAGCGGCTGGTAGCGCTCGAGCCGTGGATCGGACAGCAGCGGCGCCAGCAGGCGCAGCCCGGACGGGGGACCGTCCGCGTACGCGACGGCCACGGCGCGGTTCAGCGCGACCACGGGCGACGGGTCGACCTGCTCCAGCAGCTCGTACAGCCGCACGATCTGGAGCCAGTCGGTCGAGGCGACGCTCGGCGCTGCCGCGTGCAGCGCCGCGATCGCGGCACGCACCTGGAACGGCCCGGGGTCGTCGCGTGCGAGTGCCGCGTCGAGCACCTCGGTGCCCTCGACGATCGCGGCGTGGTCCCAGCGAGCGCGATCCTGGTCCTCGAGCGAGATCGGCACGCCGTCGGCGTCGACGCGTGCGTCACGTCGGGCGTCGGTCAGCAGCAGCAGCGCCAGCAGCCCCTCGGTCTCGGCGTCACCCGGCAGCAGCTCGACGAGCAGGCGCGCCAGTCGCACGGCCTCGTCGCAGAGCTCCGCGCGCAACAGCTCGTCGCCGCTCGTGGCGGCGTGGCCCTCGTTGAACACCAGGTGCACCACGTGGCGCACGCCGGCAGTGCGCGCCACGAGCTCGTCGTCCGCCGGGACGCGATAGGGGATGCCGGCGGCGACGCTCTTGCGCTTCGCCCGGACCACGCGCTGGTACATCGTCGACTCGGTGGTCAGGAACGCGCGTGCCAGGTCCACGACCTCGAGCCCGCCGAGCGAGCGCAGGGTCAGGGCGACGCGTGCGTCGAGCGACAGCGCCGGGTGGCAGCAGGTGTAGATCAGGCGCAGCCGGTCATCCTGCACGGAGCTCCCTCCTCCCTCGTCGGTCCGTTCGATCTCGGTCGCCCGACGCTCCTCGTCCTCGGCCTGCTCCTCCTGGGCCAGGCGGGCGAGCAGCTCGAGCTGCGGCGTGCGCTTCGTGCGGGTCGACTCCTTGCGGATGCGGTCGATCGCCCG
>JAFAFZ010000351.1 GCA_023423215.1 Actinomycetes bacterium | reverse complement strand
CACGTGCGCAGCCGCGTCGAGGACGTCACGACGAACTACTTGGACGAGACGGTCGACCCGGCGCTGCGTCCGGTGCTGCTGGAGCGCTGGCCGTTCGAGCCGGAGGCCCTGACGGTCGTCGACGGCTGCCTGGACGCCCTCGACCGCGTCAGCGCGGCGCTGGTGCGCTTCGGTGACCGCGTCCTGGTCGAGAACCCGACCTTCCCTCCGCTGCTGGACCTGCTGGGGGACCTGGGCGCACAGGTCGTGCCGGTCGCGCTGGACGAGTCCGGACCGGTCCCGTCCTCGCTGTCCGCAGGGCTCGAGCTCGAGCCGGTCGCGCTGTTCCTGCAGCCGCGTGCGCACAACCCGACGGGTGTCGCGCTTGACGCGGCCCGTGCGGGTCAGCTCGCCGGGCTGCTCGACGAGCACCCTCGCGTGGTCGTCGTCGAGGACGACCACGGCGCCGACATCTCGAGCGTCGCACCCGTCAGCGTGGGCGCCTGGCTCCCGGAGCGGACCGTGCACGTGATGGGGTTCTCGAAGTCGCACGGCCCCGACCTGCGCCTCGCCGCGGTCGGCGGCGCCCCCGAGGTCGTCGAGGCCGTGGTGTCGCGTCGTCGGCTGGGGCCGGGGTGGACCTCTCGCATCCTGCAGCGGCTGCTCGCGGCGATGCTGACCGATGACGTCACCACCGCAGCCGTCGCGCACGCGCGTGACGAGTACGCACGGCGGCGCCGCGTGCTGGCCGACGCGCTCGAGCAGCGCGGCGTGGCGACCGCCGGATCGGACGGCATCCACCTGTGGGTGCCGGTGCGCGACGAGCAGACGGCGCTGGTGTCCCTCGCCTCGCGGGGCATCGGGGCGTCGCCGGGCGCGCCGTTCGCCACCGGGCCGCTCGACGGCGACTTCATCCGCATCACCGCGGGGCTCGTCGCCGACGGCGTCGACGAGTTGGCCGACGCCGTGGCGCACGCCGCGACCGGGTGGGATCCACGCGGGGCGGCGGTCCCCTCGGTCACCTGACGGTGCCCGCCCGCAGCCGGGGCCCCGCCGCAGCAGGTGTCGGCGTCGACCGGTTCCGCACGACCCGTCGGTAGCCTGAGCGCCATGAGCGACACCTCCGGCAACCCCGCCCGTGCTGCAGCCGTGGAACGCCTGAACGCGAAGCGTGCGTTCACCGCCGGCCTCGCCGTCTACGTGATCGTCAACGTGTTCCTCTGGATCCTGTGGGCCGTCACCAAGGGCGACGGCGACGGCGGCATCCCGTGGCCGCTGTGGGTGACGCTCGGCTGGGGCTTCGCCATGGCAATGGGCGCGTTCAACATCTACGGCCGCAAGCCGATCAGCGAGTCCGACATCGAACGGGAGATGCGCAAGGGCCAGTGAGCCCGCGCCGGTGGCTCAGGCGGCACCGACCGCGAGCCACGCCCGCGCCACGTCCAGGTCGCCGTCCAGCTCCAGCTCCGCCCCGTCGCTGCGGGCCCAGAGCGTGAGCAGCAGGTCCTGCGCCGTCCCGCTCACGATGCCGTGCGCGTCGGCGCCGGTCGGTTCGCCGACGCCTCCCGTCACGAACAGCTCGCCGTCCGCGGACGAGGACGCGGTCCACGCGTCCCCGGTGTCGACGCACTCGAGGTGCAGCGCGCCCTGGGGCAGGAGGACCTTCCCGCGCTGGAGGAACCTGGGCAGCATGACCGTGTAGTACTCGTCGATGCCGTCGGCCGCGAGCGTGGCGTCGATCGGCGTGGTCGCTCCGACCGCGTGCTGGGCGTCCCAGCGGTGCACCAGCGTCTCCTGCGCCTGGCGGCGCGGCCACAGCCCGGCGACCTGCGGGACCGGGAAGGGGTGCCAGGTCGGCGCATCCGGGTCGAGGGAGCCGAGGGTGTCGGCCAGTGCGTCGGCGCCCTGCCGGAGCCAGTCGGCCAGCACGGCGCGGTCGCGCAGGCCCTGCGCATCCGGCTCCGGCGGTCCGGGCACGCGGTCGGGGTCGGGGTTGGTGCCGGTGGCAGCGGCGATGCGGGCCCAGCGGTGGATGTGGCCCAGGTGCAGGGTCAGGCCCTCCAGGTCCCACCGGGGGCACGCGGCGACCGGCGCCTCCAGGGGACCCCGCTCGACCGCGGCGGCGAAGGCGTCGGCCTCGGACCGGACGACGGCCGGATGATCGATCGCTGGAGGCGAGGACATGCGCGCAGACTAACGCCGCGCCGTCGGATCACTCGGCGGAGATCACCGGTCCGGCGTACGGCGGCGGCAGCACGACGGGGCCCTGGGTGCCGGCCGACCGGTCGCGCAGGTCGACGACGTGCGGCGCGCCTTGGAGCGCACCCGGGTGCGCCTCGGCGACCGACGGCTCGTCGGGCGAGAGCGTGAGGCCGTGCTGGGTCTTCTCCCAGTGCGACGGGTCGGTGACCAGCTGCACGAACGCACGGAGCGCCGCTATCGCCATGAGCACCCAGTACAACGGCGACAGCAGGGCGGCGATCAGGAGCTCGGGCCGGCGCACCGCGCGCAGCGTCAGCACCGACAGGTACACGATCGTCATGTTGCCGATGAACCAGGCGAAGATCGCCAGGTAGTAGAGCACCCCCGGGAACAGCGACTGGATGAACGACGCCTTCGCCACGACCCACAGCAGGGTCAGCCCCCAGAACCACAGGTTCAGCACCGCCAGCACGGGGGTCGAGCCCACGAACAGGCAGAAGTGGCCCAGACCGGCCCAGCCCAGGTCCCGCACCATGCCCCGTGGGTCGCGCATGCCGACGAGCCAGGTCTGCAGGTAGCCCTTGTACCAACGGCTGCGCTGCTTGACCCAGTTGACGACGTCGACGTTCGGCTCCTCCATCGTCGCCGAGTCGAGGATGCCGACGCGGTAGCCGCACCGCTGCAGCCGGATCCCCAGGTCGCAGTCCTCGGTCACGTTGAACGCGTCCCAGCAGCCGACCTCCTCGAGCGCGTCGCGGCGGAAGTGGTTCGACGTGCCGCCCAGCGGGATCGGCGACTTCGTCGACGCGAGGCCCGGCAGGTAGAGGCTGAACCAGGTGGCGTACTCGGCGGTGAACCAGCGGGTCAGCAGGTTGGTGGTGCCGCCGTAGAAGGACAGCTTCGCCTGGAGGCAGGCGACGTCGGACGGCACCCGCGAGAACGCGACGACCGCACGGCGGAGCTGGAGGGGGTCGGGGTGGTCCTCGGCGTCGTAGATCGTGACGATCGAGCCACGGGCGAAGGCCAACCCGTAGTTCAGGGCCCGCGGCTTGGTGCGCGGCTCGCCCGGCGGGACCAGCAGCACCTCGACCGGCAGGTCGGTGTGGATGCGCCGTGCTGCCGCGATGGTCGGCTCGTCGTCCGCCTCGAGCAGCAGCTTCACGTCGATGCGGTCCCGCGGGTACTCGAGGCGTGCGAGCGAGGCGACCAGGTCGGGCAGGACCTCGGGCTCGCCGTAGGCCGGCACGAGCACCGTGTAGACGGGCAGGTCCTCGTCGGGCACCGCTCGGGCGTCCTCGTCCGCGACCTGGACCGACGAGTCGTCCGTCAGCCCGATGCGCACCAGGTGGACCCGGTGCCAGAGGGTGATCAGGTAGACGAACGTCGCCAACGTGGTCAGCACGACCAGCGTGCCGATCGGCGCGAGCACGAACGCCAGCGCGAGCAGCACGGCGGCGGCGATCAGCGCGACCTTCTGCACCCGGTTGATCTGGGACCGGGCGGTCATGCCGGGGCTGGCGACCTCGACCCGGTCGATCGACTGATCGAGCACCTCCTGGGCCAGGTCCTCGGGCACCTCTCGGATGATCATCCGCCGAGCTCCTCGCTCTGGGGCAGCTTCGTCGACTCGTTCGCCGAGGTGTCCACGAGCTCACGACCGAACTGCACGAGGAAGCTGCGCAGCTCGACCTGGCGCTCGGTCACCTCGCCCTCGTCGCCGTCGCCGCGCACGGCTTCGTCGGCGCGCAGGCCGAGCTGGCGGGCCACCGACTCCTCGAGCGGCGGACTGGCCACCTGCGATCCGCCGTCGTCCCGGAGCAGCAGCACGACACGCTCGTAGCGCACGCCGTCGCCCTGGCGGACGGCCCACACCCAGTAGAGGGCGGTGTACGCCAGGTCGTCGGGATCGACCCAGTTCATGACCGTGCCGACCACGCCGTTGCCCAGGTCCACTCGCTGCACGCCGGCGGTGCTGTAGCCGTGGAACCGGTAGCAGGCCTCGACGCCGAAGTCGCTGAAGGACTGCAGGTTGCCCGAGTTGATGACGTCGACCAGCACCGGGCCGTCGCTGCGCAGCGGGCCGTCGCCGTACCCGTCGTACTGGTAGCGCACCCAGGTCGAGTCCTCGCCGAAGAACCGCTTGCCGTGCTCGAACTTCGACATGGTCCGGCCGTTGAAGCCCTCGGGCTTCATCGCGACCTGTTCGAACTGGCCGACGCGTGGCGTGCCGACCGAGGACGAGATCGGGTCGTAGTCCAGCAGGTTCGCGTTGAACACCGCGCCGACCGCGGCGACGACGAGCAGGCCGGCGAGCGCGAACCGCGCGTTCGGCACCGCCGAGAGGATGGCCCTCGTGCGGGAGACTCCGGTGCGGCGGGGCAGGCTCAGCCCGAAGCGGTGGGCGTTCAGCACCATGATCAGCACGGCGATGTTGAAGGTGATCAGCCCGGCGACCGGGTGCAGCACGTCGATCGACGCGGTCTCGCCGAAGAAGCGGCCCACCACCAGGATCGCCATGATCCGCACGACGTTGAACGCGAAGACCAGCGCCGCGCCGACGGCCAGCCACGCCAGCTTGCGGCCGCGTGGGCCGTTGGCGACCAGGGCGAACGCCGACGCGACGAGCAGGAAGCCGAGCAACCCGTTCGCGCCCGAGCACGCCGAGGCGACCTGCACCTGGAAGGGCCCGCTCTCGCCGCCGAAGGGGATGTGGAACGTGATCCCGTCGCCGCCGGACACCGACGCGACCGGGATCACGCCGACGAGCAGGCGGACCGCGGCCGCGGTCACGTTCGTCAGCGGCTCGAGCCACAGCGTCACCGCGGCACGGATGGGGATCGGCCACGCGAGGAACAGGAAGAGCACCGCCGCCTTCGTCCGCCACAGCGTGCGCACGCCGACGACCAGGCAGATCGCGCCGGCGACGAACAGCGGCATCGTCAGCAGGTCGATGCGGTAGAGCCAGTACATCGTCGACATGCGAGCCGGCAGCAGCACCAACGCCGCCAGCGCCGCCAGAACCAGGGGCACCCCGATGATGCGGTCGATGTGGCGGTCGTGGATGTTCGGTGCGCCCGCCTTCGGTCGCGAGAGGGACCAGCCCATCACCGCGGCGATGATCGGCACGAGGCCGAGGTACGCCATCGGGGTGTCGACGGTGACGCCGCGCAGCAGCGTCCACAGCGAGACGTGGTAGCAGGCGACGGTCGCCAGGACGGCGAGCGCCGTGCGGCGAGCCACCGCGGCGACGTTGGGGTCGCGTCGCGTGGTGGCCGGGACGGCCAGCGGAGCGGGGTCGGCGGGAGGGTTGACCAGCATGGGCTCGGCTCCGGTCGATCAGCGGCGGGTGGGGGGAGCGGTCCGGGTGTGCGCCTCGGCGGCGCGGTGGCGACGGCGCAGGAGCAGCCCACCGACGACGCCCACGAGCAGCAGGGCCGAGATCGGCATCAGGATGGCGAGCGGGGACTCGTCCACCGCCGGTTCGGGACCGGGCTCCTCGGGCACGGTCGTGGTGGGCGACCCCACCACGGTCGTGGTCGGCGCCACCGGCTCGGTGGGCGTCGTGGGGGCCTCGGGGTCGTCCGCCGAGTCCGGCAGCGTCGTCCGGCCGGCGACCTCGGGCGCGGGATCGCCGGTCCACTCGGAGAGGCGGCTGGGCGAGCTCGTGCCACCGGACGACGCGCCGGAGCGGGACGGGGAGCCCGACGATCCCGTGGTCGTGCCGGAGCGGTCGACGCTGCTGCCGGCCACCTCGGCCTCGGCCGCCGCCGCCTCGGCGAAGGTCTCCTCACGCGGTGGCGGTTCGGTCGTGGTGGTGGTGGGTGCCTCGACGCCCACGGGCATCGCCGAGTACTCGGGCTCGGCGCGACCGGCGACCAGCACGACGAGCAGCACGAGCGGCGGGGCCAGCAGCAGGAGCAGTGCCCGGTCGCGGGGCAGGCGGGCCAGGAGCGCCTTCACCGTCCGAACTCCGGGTCGGGCTTCGCGCGGTTGCGCGGATCGGGATCCTCGAGCCGGAAGAGGCGCATGTGCGTCTTCGGATCGTCCTCGTCGCCCCACTCCGCGACCAGCTCGACGTCGACGGCACCGCCGCCGTCCCACATGTCCGGGTAGAGGGCGCTCACCTGGTCCGCGCCGGCGGCCGACAGCATCAGGACGTAGCGCACGCCGAACTGCTCCGGGTCGTTCAGGGCGGGGAGGAAGTCGCGGTCGGACGGGACGATGTACACCTCGGGCCGCGGGGCGGCGTGCAGGACCCAGAGCGAGGCCTGGTCCATCAGCACGGTGCCGGGTTCCACGCCCTCCAAGGCGTCGATCTCGGCAGCGGCCTGCTGCCCCTGGACGAGCAGCGACGTCTCGGCGGTGGGCGTCGCACCCCGGAGCGTCGACTCCAGCGCGGCGACGGTGTCGGTCTGGTCGAAGGAGCCGAGGTCGTCCGCCCGGACCACGGCGAGGGTCCACCAGATCCCGGGCACGAGGGCGAGCAGCGCCGCGACGGTGAGGGCACGGCGGCCGAGGGCGCGCTCGTGGCCGGCGACCACCAGGACGAGCACCGCCAGGAACGCGACGCCGACCACGACGTAGCGCAGCCAGGGGAAGGTGGATCCCCGCGCGGCGAAGAGCAGCTGCAGGACCACCGGCGCGCCGAGCACCGCGAAGGCGGCGGTCGCGCGGAGCACGCTGCGCCGGGAGCCCCAGAGCGAGGCGAGCCCGACGAGCGGCAGGAGCGGTACGGCCACGACGAGCTGCCGGACGTAGAACCACGCTCGGCCGACCGCCGAGGGGTCCCCGATCAGCAGGATCGTGTCCGCCGCCGACCGTCGGACCAGCGCGCTGTTGCCGTACTCCGAGGTGAACTGCGGGAACGGCTCGCCGACGATCGCCCACGAGGCCCCCGCCCAGGCGCACATCGCCACCACCGCGGGGAACGCGACGATCGCCACGTCGAGGATCAGCTCCCGCCGACGGGTGAGGTCCGACCGCGGCTCGTCGCCGTTGCCCGAGCGCCGCATCCACGAGACGGCCGCGACGTAGCCGAACACGGCCGCAGCGACGGCGACCGACTCGTAGCGCGTCAGGTACGCCATGCCGATCGCGACGCCCACGACCACGAGCGAGCGGGTGTCGTCGGTCTCGGTCCACCTGGCCAGGTGGCGGAGGCAGAGCAGCAGGAAGAACAGCCAGCACGCCTCGCTCATCCCGTTCGCTCCGTGCGTCCAGATGAGGGGGTGGGCGGCGACGAGCAGCAGCGTGAGCACACGGGCAACCCGACCCGCACCGCACTCGCGCCCCCATGCGAGCAGCTGCACCATCGAGCCGGCCATGAACGCGGCCGAGACGACGATCGCCGCGATGCCCTCGCTCGTCATGGGCAGCCAGAGGCGCCGTAGCGCGATGAGCGGCAGCTGGAACAGGGTCGGGAACGGGCCCCAGATGAAGCCGATCGCCTCGAGGTGCGGATCGCGGCTCCACACCACCGCCTGACCGCTGCCCACACGGGAGATCGCGTCGCCGGGGATGGACCCGCCGAGGACGGTGCACAGGTAGCCGAGCCCCAGGAACGCGGCGAACGAGAGCGTGAACGTCACCCGGCCGGACCAACGACCTCCACGACCCCGGTCCTGGCGCGCCCGGCCGAGGCGCCGGCGCTGCTCGCGCAGGATCTCCTCGGCCTCGATGACGGCGGGGTGCAGCGCGTCGTCGGTCCGCACCTGCTCGACGCGCGGGCGCAGGTCGACCTCGACGCCGCCGGCGTGGGCC
>JAFAFZ010000291.1 GCA_023423215.1 Actinomycetes bacterium | reverse complement strand
TCCACGGCCTCGCTCAGCCGTTCCAGCAGGTGCTCGGGCAGCACGTCAGACACGGCGGTCGGTCCCGTGTCCTCGGGCGTGGCCGCGGCCTGCGGCGGTTCGGGCGCGGCGGTCGCCACCTCGGGCGGAGCCGTCGTGGGGGACGCGCCGCGGCGGGCCAAGGCGTAGCCGGCCGATGCGGCCACGACCGCCACGACGACGAGCAGCACGTACGTCAGCGCGGTCATGGGGGGCCACTGCTCATCAGCCGATCAGCGCGCGTGGTGGCCGGCGGTGCATCACGACGCGTCCGTGGGGTCGTCGCCGCTGCCACCGGGCTCGTCGGCCTCGGCGTCGAGCACCTCGAGCTCGACGAGGTCGTCCGAGCGCTGCTGCGCCTCGGACTCGCGCAGCCGCTGGCGCGCCGCTCCGCTCTTCTCGGGCAGCCAGCCGGTGACCATGTACATCACACGCTCGCCGATGTTCACGGCGTGGTCGCCGATCCGCTCGTAGTAGCGGCCGATCATCGCCATCTGGACCGCGCCCTGGAGGTTCAGGTTCATCTCGGAGTGCGACCGGAAGATGGCCTGGACGTACGCGACCTGCAGCTCGTCGAGGCGGTCGTCGATGTCGTCGAGGGCCGAGGCGAGCGAGGTGTCGGCGTCCACGTAGGAGTCGATGGCGGCGCGGATCAGGAACGTCGCCTCGACGCCCATCTGCTCGATGAGGCCGCGGATCTGCGGCCCGAAGTCGACGTCGTAGATGCGCCGCGAGGCCTTGCAGACGTTCACGACCAGGTCGGCCGACCGCTCGAGCTCGCTGATCAGCCGCAGGCTGGTGAGCACGAAGCGCAGCTCGCCCGCGATCGGCGACTGCAGCGCGAGCAGGCGGTAGCACCGCTCCTCGAGCCCGAGGCAGAAGTCGTCGATGACGTCGTCGCCGTCGATGATCACCTGGGCCGCGTGCAGGTCGCGGCCCAGCAGCGCGGCGGTGCCCTTGCCGATCGTCTCGGAGACCATCACGCCCAGGCGGATGATGTCCGAGCGCAGGTCCTCGAGCTCGCCGTGGTACTCGACGCGGATCTCGCGGATCGGCTCCTCGAGGTTCTCGGAGCCCTCGACCGACGTCATCCGAACCGCCCGGTGATGTAGTTCTCGGTGCGCTCGTCGGACGGGTTGGAGAAGATCTTCTCCGTGCGGTCGAACTCGACGAGCAGGCCGGTGCGCACGTCGCTCTCGGGGTTCACCTCGGTCGAGTAGAACGCCGTTGCGTCGCTCACGCGGGCGGCCTGCTGCATGTTGTGGGTCACGATCACGATCGTGTACTCAGTCTTGATCTCCCGCATCAGGTCCTCGATGCGAGCGGTGGCGATCGGGTCGAGCGCCGAGCAGGGCTCGTCCATCAGGATGACCTCGGGATCGACCGCGACCGCGCGTGCGATGCAGAGCCGCTGCTGCTGGCCGCCGGACATGCCGAGCGCCGAGGCCTTCAGCCGGTCCTTGACCTCGTCCCAGAGCGCAGCGCGTCGCAGCGAGCGCTCGACGATGTCGTCCAGCTCGGACTTCTTCTTCGTGCCGGCGATGCGGGGGCCGTAGGCGATGTTGTCGTAGATCGACTTCGGGAAGGGGTTCGGCTTCTGGAACACCATGCCGATCCGGCGGCGCACCTCGACCGCGTTGACCTTGTCGCCGTAGAGGTTGACGCCGTGGTAGTTGATCGCCCCCTCGACGCGGGCACCCTCGATCAGGTCGTTCATGCGGTTGAAGCAGCGCAGCACGGTGGTCTTGCCGCAGCCCGAGGGGCCGATGAAGGCGGTGATCTCGTGCTGGCGCACGGACATCTCGACGTTGCGGACCGCCCGGTAGGCGCCGTAGTACACGTTCAGGTCCTCGACGCCGAACACCACCGGCCGCACCGGCTGGTCCGACGCCTCGGTGTCGACCTCACGCTGCAGCGAGATCGCGTGGTCGCCGGCGATCGGCGCACCGGCGGGCGCCGGGGCGCTGTCGTCCACCGCGGCCGTCCCGGCGTCGATCACCGGTTCCGTGGTCTCGTTCATCGATCGGATCTCCTGCATCGATCGGTTCTCCTGCTCTGGTTCCGGCTCGGTCATGAGGGACGTGACGAGGTGGGCTCGACGGCGCGACGGCAGCGGCCCGGGGTCGGGGGCTGGTCGCGGCTCATGCGGAGCTGATCGCGAATCGGCGGCTGATGCCGCGGGCGGCGAGGGTCAGGACCAGGACGATGGCGACCAGCGTAACGGCGGCCCCCCACGCGAGCTGCGTGGCGATGGTGCCGCCGTTCTGCAGCTGCGAGTAGATCTGCGCCGAGAGCGTCGTGTTCTGACCCCGCATGGACCAGTTGGTCGTCGTGACGAACCCGATCGTGAACACCACGGGAGCGGTCTCGCCGGCCGCGCGGGCGACCGCGAGCAGGCACCCCGAGGTGATGCCGGCGATGGCGGCGGGCAGCACCACCTTGATGGTCGTCTTCCAGGTGCGGGTTCCCAGGGCGGCCGAGGCCTCTCGCATCGAGTTCGGGACCAGGCGGAGCATCTCCTCGGTGGAGCGCACGACGATCGGCAGCATGAGGCAGCCGAGGGCGAGCGA
>JAFAFZ010000278.1 GCA_023423215.1 Actinomycetes bacterium | reverse complement strand
CAACGGACGCGGGCCGGACAAGGAGCACGTCGTGACCATCGGAGCTGCACTCGTCGTCGTCATCGTCGGAGTCCTGATCGCCGCCCTGGCGAACTCGACCATCGGGTTGATCGTCGCCGCCATCGGTGTGGTCGGCCTCATCCTCGCCCTCGTCAGCACCAGCCGCTCCCGCGTCTGACGCCCCCCGCCGCGCTGCGCCCTCAGGGTCGCGCGGATCGCTGCCCGGCGCGCCTCGGTGGGCCGGGCAGCGGCGCGTCCGGGGCCCTGCGCGCGGCGTCAGCCGTCGGCTTCGGGGAAGATCTCGCTGAACTCGACCGGCGGCGGTTGGTCCACCTGGTCGTAGGTGCAGTCCTCCGGCGCCTTGTCGGGACGCCAGCGCACGAAGCGTGCGGGGTGGCGGAAGCGCCCGGAGGTGAAGTTCTCGTAGGTCACCTCGGCGACGAGCTCGCAGCGCAGCGGCACCCAGTCCGCCGCGGCCTGCCCGCTGGACCACCGGCTCGGCGCGCCCGGCATGCGCACGCCGCCCTCGTGTGCGACGGGGTCCGCGTAGGACACCCACGGATGGGCCTCGAGCGCGCCGTCCTCGTACGCGGCCAGCTCCGCGACGAGGGTGCGACGGCGTGACGCGGCGAACGCGCTGCAGACGCCGACGTGGTGCAGGCGTGGCTCGCCGCCCTCGCCGTCGCCGTCGTCGAACAGGCCGAGCAGCAGCGATCCGACGCCGCCCTCCTTGTGCACCCGGTAGCCCGCGACGACGCAGTCGGCGGTGCGGTGGTGCTTCACCTTCAGCTGCACGCGCTTGTCCTCGACGTAGATCCCGTCGAGCGCCTTGGCCATGACGCCGTCGAACCCCGAGCCCTCGAAGCGCTCGAACCAGTCGGTCGCCTGGTCGACGTCGGTCGAGGCGGGCGTCAGGTGGATCGGCGCCCGGACCCCGCCCAGCAGCCGGGCCAGGGTCTCACGCCGTGCGCTGAGCGGTTGGGCGCGCAGGTCCAGGTCGTCGAGCGCCAGGATGTCGAAGACCACCAGGCTGGCGGGCGTCTCCTGCGAGAGCATCCGGACGCGGGACTCCGCAGGGTGGATGCGCTGGCTCAGGACGTCGAAGTCCAGGCCGTGCGGTGTGGCGGCGACCAGCTCGCAGTCCAGCACGCAGCGCTCCGGGAGCTGGGCGCGGATCGGCTCGAGCAGCTCGGGGAAGTAGCGGGTCAGCGGTCGCTCGTTGCGGCTGCCGAGCTCGACCTCGTCGCCGTCGCGGAACACGATGCAGCGGAAGCCGTCCCACTTGGGCTCGTAGAGGAAGTCGCCGACCGGCATCTCCTTCGACGCCTTGGCCAGCATCGGGCGGACCGGTGGGAGGACGGGGAGCCGCACGGTGAAGTTCTACACCCGTTGCGGCACCAGACGTTCCACGAGTCGTTCCGGATCGTCGTCGACGAGCAGCAGGTCCACGGCGGCCTGCCGGGTCAGGCCCAGCTCGACGGACTCGGCCAGGAACTCGATGAGCCGGTCGTAGTAGCCGTTCACGTTGAGCAGCCCGATGGGCTTCGGGTGCAGTCCGAGGTAGCGCCAGCAGAGCACCTCGAACATCTCCTCCATGGTCCCGACGCCGCCGGGCAGGGTGAGGAAGGCGTCCGCTCGCTCGTACATGATGCGCTTGCGCGCCGGCATGTCGTCGACGACGAGCAGCTCGGAAACGCCCGAGTGGCCGACCTCCGCGTCGACCAGGTTCTGGGGGATCACTCCGATGACGTGCCGGCCGCCCCGCAGCGCCGTGTCGGCGACGACGCCCATCAGACCGACGTGGCCGCCGCCGTAGACCAGGTCGATGCCGCGGCTCGCCAGGACCTCGCCGACGGTCCGGGCGCTCTGCTCGAACGCCGGGTCCTGACCGAAGTTGGAGGCGCAGTAGACGCAGATGCGCGGGGTGTCGGTCGTGCTCACACGCGGCACGGTACTCCCGCCGCCGCGGCGGGCACACCGGGTTCCCCCGGTCGTCGGAGCTGTTCCCGTCCGGCCGCGATCAGCGGATCGAGTCGACGAAGGCCCGGAGCTGGGCGACGTCCTCGTTGATGCGCACGATCTCGGCCCGCAGGTCGGCCTCGACCGCAGCCGCACGCCCGTCGGCGCTCTGGACGTCGGACCGGACCGATCGCTCCAGGCGGTCCATGTCGTCGCGGATCGTGCGCTCGAACTCCTCGAGCAGCGCCCGCAGCTCGTCCTCGGTGCGCTTCAGCTCGACACCGGTCTCCTCGCCGAGCGCCGCGAACTCCTTCGACCAGCCCTCGTTGTCCGAGCGCACCAGGTCGCGCAGCGTGCGGTCGAGGCGATCGACGTTGTCGGTCGCCGTGCGTTCGACGCCGTCCAGGTCGACCTGCACGTCGGACTGGAGCGCCGCTGCAGAGTCGCGGGTGAGCGTCTCGACCTGCGGGATGATCAGGAGCGCGCCCAGCGCCAGCGGGATGGACGACAGGCCGAGGACCAGGCCGATGGTCGTCACGCCGCCCGCCGGGGTACCGGTGGCCCGTCGGGTCCGACGCCGGTCCACGAGGGCGCAGGTCGCCGCGGCGATGCCGAAGGGCAACGCCAGGAAGAACCAGACCACGCCCAGCGCCATCGCGGTCGCGAGCGCGCCGAGCACCACCGAGGTGACGGCGAGCGGGGTGGCGGGGCGGCGGTGGTGTCGACCGTCCGGCGCCGCGTCGACGACGGTCGCGGGCGGGACGGTCCGCCCCTCTGCGCCCGCAGCCCGACCCGAGGTCAGGTCGTCGGGGCTCAGGGCGACCAGGTCGGACGGACCGCCGACGAGCGCCGTCGTTCCGTGCTGCGTCGGCGTCGTCTCCGGCGGGGTGCGGTCCATGGTGTCGAGCAGCGGCCGGCGGGCTCAGCCCTCGGCCGTCAGCTCGTTCACCTGCTGCTGGAGCTGGGCGAGGGTCTGGTTGAGGGCGGCGAACTGCAGCTCGAGCGAGGCGAAGCGGTTCTGCGCCGCGGCCAGCTCGGTCGAGGTCGTCTCGCGGATGGCGTTGACGTTCGCCGTCGTGGCGGCCTCGATGCTCGAGATCTCACGGCGCAGCGTCGACTGGATGGCGCCGATGTCGGTGGCCAGGGCCTGTTGGACCTTGTCCAGGTTCTTGCCGGTGGCGGACTCGAGCTGGGCGATGACCTCGCTCAGGCGGGTCGAGATCTGGTCGATCTCGCGAGCGGCGCCCTCCTCGAGCTGCGAGAAGTCCTGCTGCAGCGAGCTCGTCGAGACGTCGACGTTGCGGGTCAGCGTCGCGTCGAGCGCGTCGACGTTGCGGTCCAGGTCGCGCTGGATGATCGCCAAATCCTCCTGCACCCCGCCCTGGAGGCCGCCCATGATGTTGCCGACGGTGCCCTCGATCCGGGGCACGACCGCCAGCACGGCGACGCCGAGCACGACGGCGACGATGCCGAGCACCAGCCCGGCGGTCGCCAGCCGGTCCCGGGT
>JAFAFZ010000223.1 GCA_023423215.1 Actinomycetes bacterium | reverse complement strand
GCACGCCGCGACGACCATCGCGCCCGCGGCCGTGAAGCCGGTGATCTGCAGGAACCGGCGACGGCTCTGCGGTGCACCGATCGGCAGATCGGTGGGGACGATGCTCATGCTGTGCTCCTTGGGGGGTCCAAACGTTCGCCGCCACGCCGGATGCCAACGGCCGAATGCCTGATCGAACATATATGATCCAAGATTTCCGGAGTGTTGCAGCTCCGCGAACAGCGGGGCAAACCCTTGCCCCGGAGGTTTGGCGGCGGGTCCCGCGCGAACCCACCACGGGGACCGGCCGGGCGCCGGGACGAGGCGACCGCCTACGGCAGGGGGACCTTGTGCTCCGGGACCCAGCCGGTGCCGTAGGGCGCGGCGAGCACGCCCAGGATGCGGAACTCCGAGAACTTCCAGACGCCGTCGCGGCGCTCGAGCACGTGGCGGTACCGACCCGCCGTCCACGCCGCCAGGTCGCCCCGGTTCACCACCGGCTCGAAGTACGACCAGCCCGCCTCGGCCCGGTCACCGTCCACACGGATGCGCTCGTTCGTCAGGTGGTGCACGCACCAGGTGAGCCGGGCGCAGGCGGCGGCGTAGTCGGCCCGCACCGCCTCCCGCCCGATCGACGAGGGCTCGGCATCGGGCAGCAGCGGGCGGAACACGACGTCGGAGTGCATGAGCTCGGCCACCGCGTCGGCGTCGTGCGCATCACACGCCGCCATGTAGGCGACCATCACCCGCCGCACGGCCGCCTCGGCGTCCAGGTCTGGGAGTGCCGCTGCGCCGGCCTCAGCGGTGTCGGTCTCGGGGTGGTCAGGGGCCACACGATCTCGCGTCATACATGATGTATGGTCGATCATCATGCGACCTGGCGCAAGGCCGGGCGCTTTCGACGATCGACCCCCCGGAGGACGGCATGGCCTTCTCGACCACCTTCCACGACCTGCTCGACCCCCTCAGCGGCGAGCGCACGAGCATCCGCATCGAGGACGGCCGGCTGGCACAGCGGGGCGCGGACCTCCCTCGCAGCGAGGGCCGTGACCTCGAGGGTGCCGACTGGTGGGTGCTCCCGGGCATCTACGACGCGGACGCCCACATGCCGCTCGTCGAGGTCGGGCTGCGAGAGAGCGACCGTTCCCTCGCGCTGCAGGGCGGCGTGACGCGCGTGAACGTCGCGCTGCAGTGGCAGGACATCAAGGACGTCGACCTGGAGGCGCTCTTCGGGGACCTGACCCGGTGGGCGCTGCCGAGGATCACGCCGATCCTCTCGGTGCACTCGGACCGCGACAGCAGCGGCTTCGGCGAGTGGCTCGAGACCAACGCCGAGCTCGTGCGCTCGCTCATGCCGCCGGTGTGCAAGCTCTACTCCTACGGCGACGGCTTCTGGGAGAACCTCGAGACGGTCGCCGGCGCAGGACTGCTGCCGATCATCTACTGCAAGGACTTCTCCGACGTGGAGGAGGTCGTGGCCGAGGCCCCGGTGCCGGTGCACTTCCGCCACGCCGTGTCCGAGGAGCTGGTGCGCACGATGCAGGGCCTCCAGGGCGCGACGCTCCAGACCAGCCCGCACTTCCTGCTGCCCGTCGCGGACGAGGTGCGCGAGCAGCTGTTCGTGCTGCCGCCGGTCGGCAGCGCCGAGCAGGTCGCCGAGTTCGCGCCGCTGGTCCTGGACGAGATCGACTTCATCGTCACCGACCACAACGCGCCGCCCCTGCAGCATCCGACCGGCCCCGGCCTGCAGGTGCAGCAGAACTTCCTGGCCGCGATGCTCACCGCCCGCAACCTCTACGACTGGCCGCTCGAGCAGGTGTGGGCGAAGCTCACGACGGCGCCGGCCGAGCGCTTCGGCGTCGAGCTCGAGCCCTCGTTCGTCATCGTCGACCCGACCGACGAACACGTCGTCGGCCGGTGGGAGCCCCGCCAGACCCCGGACCGTGCGCCCTACGCCGGCATGACGCTCACCGGTCGGGTGCTGGCGGTCGGCAACGACGACGCCGTCGAGCTGATCTGACGTGCGCACCTCCGGCAGGACCATCCTCATCACCGGCGGCGCGGGTGGCATCGGCATCGAGATGGCCCGCAAGTTCCTGGCGCTCGGCAACACGGTCGTCGCGTGCGGTCGGTCCGAGGAGCGATTGGCCGCCGCGGCGGCGACGTTGCCCGGCCTGGTCACCTTCCCGTGCGACATCACCGACCTGGACTCGGTCGAGCGGCTGGCCGAGTTCCTCGAGTCCGAGCACCCGCACCTGGACACCGTCATCAACAACGCGGCGGTGACCCACGCGCTGGACTTCCACGACGCCGGCGTGCCCGAGGCGATCCGCAGCGACGTCGACACGAACATCATGGGCGTCGTCAACGTCTCGTGGCGCCTGCTGCCGCTGCTGGAGCGCAACCCCGAGGCCTGCCTCGCCGTGGTGACCTCGGGCATCGCGTACGCACCGGCGCACGACGTGCCCGGGTACTCGCTCACGAAGGCGGCGATGAACTCGCTGTGCCGCTCGCTGCGCTACGCACTGCGGGACCGCGTGCGGGTCGTCGAGATCGTGCCACCCGCGGTCGACACCGAGATGATCGCCGGGCTCGACTGCAAGAAGATGGCGCCGTCCAAGGTCGCGGACGTCGTGGTGAAGGGCTTCGCCAAGGACAAGCCCGAGATCCGCATGGGCGAGACCCACGTCAGCCACCTCCTCAACCGGATCTGGCCCAACGGCGCGCAGCGCCTCATCCGCGCCTCGTTCGACTGAGCCCCCGCTCTTGTGGACCCGGTGGGGGAACGCGTGCCCTGGCGTGCACGTCCGCACCCGCCTCGCCAGGGTTCGGAGTTCGACCGGGCCAGGGGTCAGGAGCGCCACAGGGCGGCAGCCTGCTCGGGCAGGTGGCCGTCGACGACGACCCGCTCGGAGGCGGCCTGGGCGCGGGCGACCAGCTCACGTTCGCCCGCCTCGTCCAGCCACGGCACCCGGCGGTCCTCCATCACGACCCGGCCGTCGACGATCACCGTCGTGACCTCGTCGCCGAGCGCCTGGTAGACGAGCACCGACGCGACGTTGTGGCGCGGGTAGAGGTGCGAACCCGACAGGTCGACCACGATGACGTCGGCCTGCTTGCCGACCTCGAGCGAGCCGATGCGATCGGCCATGCCGACCGCGTCGGCGCCCAGGATCGTGGCCATCTCGAGCGCACGCTCGGCGGTCATGACCTTCGCGTCCCGGTAGCGGGCCTTCTGCGCCAGGGCGACGAACTTCAGGTCCGCCAGCATGTTCACCCCGCCGTTGCAGTTCGAGTCGTCCGTCCCGACGCCGACCGACACGCCGGCGGCCAGCAGCTCGGCGACCGGGGCGATGCCGTTGCCCAGGAACATGTTGGACACGGTGTTGGTCGCGACCTTCGCGCCGGTGCGGGCCAGCGCCATCACGTCGTTGGTGTCGATCTGCACGCAGTGACCGGCCAGCACGTCCGGCGACAGGTAGCCGATCTGCTCCAGGTACTGGATGCCGCGCATGCCGGACTGGTGCTCGTCGACCTCGGACTCGCACACGTGCACGGTCGTCATGACGCCGTAGCGCTCTGCCAGCTCGGTCGCGCGCCGGAACGCCTCGCGGGAGCAGAAGATCGCCACGCCGGGCGAGGGCCACACCGAGATGCGGCCGTTCTGCGTGCCGTGGTGCCGGGCCATGACCTTCTCGATGCCGGCGAGCGCCTCGTCCAGGTCCATCAGCGCGCCGAAGTCGGTGCGGTACGGCTCGGGCCGCTGGTCCGCCGCGTCCAGGCGAGCCAGCGCCTCGGGAGCGATGTGGTCGTAGAACATCATCGAGTAGACGGTGCGCAGCCCGGCTTCGGTGTAGATCCCGATCATCGTGTCCGCCGTCTCGTCCCAGGCCTCGATCGGCACCTCGACGCTGTCGACCACCGTCGTGATGCCCGAGCGCAGCGCCTCGAGGCAGTACATGCGGGTGGCGGTGTCGACGTCGTCGGCCTCGTAGGCGCCGCAGCCCGGGTCGACGATGTTGGTCAGCCAGTCGTACAGGCCGCGGTCGTCGCAGAGCCCGCCGCGCAGCAGCAGGTCGAGCGAGTGGGTGTGGGCGTTGACGAAGCCGGGCAGCACTGCGTGGCCCTCGGCGTCGATCACCCGGTCGGCCTCGTAGGCGCACTCGTCCCGGGGACCGACGGCGACGATCCGATCCTCCTCGATCGCCACGAAGCCCGGCGACAGGACCCGCCGATCGGGGTCCATGGTGACGACCAGGGCGTTCGTGATGAGCAGCGAGCAGGTCGCCATGGGGTCCCTCCCGGGGGTTCCGTCGAAGTCTCGCATCATATATGATGCGACCTCAGTCACGAGCCGAAGGACGCCAGTGCCCGACACCGCCACGACCATCCCCGGACTGACCGGCGTCGAGCACGTGTCGACCTCGGTGCCCGACATCGACGCCGCACGCGACTTCTTCGTCGAGGTGCTCGGCGCCCGGGTGGTCGGCGAGCAGCGCTTCGCCGGTGGCCGGGACGGCGTCGACATGGCCGTCAGCTTCAACGCCCACCCCGACGCGTCCGCACGGCTCGTGACCCTGGACCTGCACGGCGTGCACACCGAGCTGTTCGAGTACGCCGCGCCGGACCTGCGCACCGAGATGCCGCGCAACTGCGACGTCGGCGGACACCACCTCGGCTTCCGCGTCGACGACGTGGCGGCCGCCGCCGAGTTCCTGGCCAAGGTGCCCGGCGTGCGCGTGCTCGGTGAGCCCACCTACGGCCGCACCGATCGCGGCATCCACCGCGGCTGGGTCTACTTCCTGACCCCGTGGGGCCTGCAGATGGAGATCGCCGAGGAGCACCCGATCGCCGGCGCGACCGCGACCGACACCGCGGCGGACGCCGCGCTCGACACCGCGGCAGACGCCGCGCTCGACACAGCACCCGAGAGGACCACCCGATGAGCTCGACCTCCGTGCACGAACCCGCCACCGAGTGGGGCCGCGTGCTGTTCCGGCCCCGCCGGTTCGGCCACGTGAACATGTACGTCGGCGACCTGGACGAGTCGTACGCCTTCTACCACGACCTCCTCGGGCTCGAGTTCGCCTTCGACGAGCCGGGGTTGGACGCCAAGTTCCTGAGCAACGGCAACAGCCACCACGACCTGGCGCTCATGCAGTCCTCGGCGCGCGAGCTGGTCGGTCGCGACGGGCTGGTGCAGAAGTCCAGCCGCATCGGCGCGGCGCCGGGGCTGAACCACCTGGCCTTCGAGATGCCGACCGAGGCATCGCTCGTGGCAGGGATCCGCCGGGGCGAGGAGCAGGGCCTGAAGGTCCACCGCTACTACGACCACCTGATCTCGCGCAGCGTGTACCTGCCGGACCCGGATGCGAACGAGCTCGAGATCTACTCGGACTCGACCCCCGACTGGCGAGAGCTCTTCGAGTCGCTGGGCGACCAGCTGCTGTCGGCCCGCTGGACCCCCGAGGCGGACGGGCCGCCGAGCGAGGAGCACAACTACGTCGAGGTGCTCGACCACCGTCCGGTGCCGGGCGCGCTGGTGCAGCCGCTGCGCACCGCGAACGCGACGATCGTCGTGGCCGACCTGGAGCGCTCGGTGAACTTCTACGAGTCCGTGGTCGGCCTGACCGAGCTCGAGGCGGACCACGGGGACGGCCGCTGGGCGATCCTCTCGGGCACGCTCGGCCTGCCCGACCTCCTGGTCCTGGAGGCGCGAGAGGGCGACCCGATCGGCTTCCACCACTTCGGCCTGGAGCTGCCCGACGCCGCCGAGGTCGACGCCGCAGCCGCACGACTGGCCGACGCCGGCGTCCCGGTCGAGCGCACCGTCGACCACGCCCGCAAGCACAGCGTCGTCGTGCTCGACCCCGATGGCGTGCCGGTCGAGCTCTTCGCCCGTCCCGCCGGCAGCGGGTCAGTCGCGTTCACCTCGGTCGTCGACGACACCAACCGCTCGTTCCTGCTGTGACCAGCGCGCCTCCCGTGAGCAGCACCGCCGCGGCAGCGGACGATGTCATCGTCACCCAGTACCCCCTCGCGCTGGACGGCGTCGTCACCCGGGTGCTGGACACCGTCGTCGGCGACGACGTGCTCGTGTGCCTGCACGGAGCCGGCTCCCGTGCGGACCGATGGCGACCCGTCATGCCGTTGCTCGCCGCCGCCGGGTTCCGCGTCGTCGCGCTGGACCACCCCGGGCACGGCCTGGCCCAGCGGCCCGCATGCTACCCCCACGGCACGCCGGCCTACACGAGGGTTGCGCGGGCGCTGCTCGACGAGCTGGACCTGGGCGCGGTGACGATGCTCGGCACCTCGCTCGGCGGCCACGTCGCCGCGACCGCCGCGGTGGCGGATCCGTCGCGGGTGCGGGCCACGGTGCTGATCGGTGCGGTGGGGCTCACCCCGCGACCGCCCGAGGATGCTGCGGCGGGTTCGCCGATCATCGACACGAGCGAGGCGGGCACCCGCGCCAAGCTCGAGTTCCTGGTGCACGACCAGTCGCTCGTCACCGACGGGTGGGTGCGCGAGGAGACGCTGATCGGCGACGCGCCGGGCACCGCCGAGGCGCGCGCAGAGCTCGCCCGCTACCTGGCCGAGGACCGGCCCGAGGATCTGGTCGGCGAGGAGTACGCCGCGCTCGGCCTGCCGACGCGGCTGATCTGGGGCGCCGAGGACCGCTGGATCACACCCGCGGTCGGCGAGGCCGTCGCACGGGTCGTCCCGCACGCCGAGCTGTCGCTGCTGCCGGGCACCGGCCACGCGCCGTACTACGAGCGACCCGAGGCCTTCACCGAGCTGGTCCTGCCGTTCCTGGACGCCCACGCCAGGGGCTGAGCCCAGGGGTGCAGGGGCGATCCTGCGTGCTGGTGGTCGTGGAGCGACCATCAGCACGCACGATCCGCTCGGCCGACCACAGCCACGCACGATCCTGTGGAACCCCGGGCGCGGTGCCGGTCGGAGAAGCGGACCCATCACTTCCGCGTCCCCGACCGGAGCCCCGGGCCGGTCGAGCC
>JAFAFZ010000198.1 GCA_023423215.1 Actinomycetes bacterium | reverse complement strand
CGACCCGACGCCCGGCTGGTGCTGGTCGGCGATCCGTACCAGCTCGCCAGCGTCGAGGCCGGCACCGTGCTCGCCGACGTCGTCGGCCCAGCCCTCGACACCGACGCGGCTACCCAGGCCGCCACCGACACCGCCACCGTGGACGAGCCGCTGCGGGGGCACCTCGCGGTGCTGCGTCGCTCGCGGCGCTTCGAGGCGGGGTCGGGCATCGCCGCCCTGGCAGAGGCCGTGCGCGCCGGCGACGCGGACACGGCGCTCGCCGTCCTGCGCGACGACGTCGCCGACACCCGCTGGGTGCGCCCCGACGACGCAGCGGGGGTGGCCGAGCTCGAACGAGAGGTGGTCGACGCCGGGGTCGAGGTCGCCATGTCAGCGCTCGCCGGGCTCGGGGCCTCGGGCCTGCAGGCCGCACTGCGGGTCAAAGTCCTGACGGCGACCCGTCGCCGCGACGGCGGCCTGTACGACTGGAGCGACCGGATCGAGTCCGCCATCGCGGCGCGGGTGCCGGACCTGGCGGGCGGGCGCCGCTGGTACGTCGGCCGACCGATCATGGTCACCGCGAACGACCCGCTGACCCGGGTCGCCAACGGCGACGTCGGCCTGGTGGTCGCGCAGGACGACGGCGTCGCCGTCGCGTTCCCCGCCGGCGAGCAGGTGCGACTGGTGCCGCCGTCGCGCCTGGACCGGGTCGAGACCTGGTGGGCGATGACGATCCACAAGAGCCAGGGCTCCGAGTTCGACCACGCCGTCGTGTCGCTGCCGCTGCACGACTCGCCGATCCTGACCCGCGAGCTGCTCTACACCGGCGTCACCCGCGCGCGGTCCCGCGTCACCGTCGTCGGGACCGAGGACGCGCTGCGGGCGGCCATCGCCCGTCCGATCGCCCGGGCGTCAGGTCTGCGCGAGCGGCTCTGGGGCAGCTGAACCATCCGCCACCGAACCACCAGCCACTGACCGCCGGCCTCCCGTCGTCCTGCCGACTCAGGTGGCGGGCACCGTCGACCCGGCGGCCGCGGCGCGCACCCGGGGCGCGTCCTCGGCCAGGATCGCACCCGAGTCGACGGCCGAGTCGAGCGCCGTCTCGAACGCCGCCACGAACGCGGCGTGGTCGGGGTACCGCGCGGCGAGCTGGTCCGCCGCCAGGGGCGTCGTCGTGCCGAACAGGGCGCAGAAGCTGCCGCCCGCCTGGCCGAGGCCCGAGAGGGTCGCCACCGGGACGTCGACCTGCGGGGTGCGAATGCCGCCGACCGCGTTGCCGACCTCGTCGCGCACGAAGTCGTTGCCCGACGCGTCGAGCTCGAGCCGTGGCATGGCGGGCGGCGCCACGCCCTCGCGCGCCCAGCGCTCGAGCGCGGCCAGCGCGCTGCGGGCGACGTAGGTGTGCGGACCGGTGTTGATCGGCGAGTCGCAGTCGATGATGCCGAAGTACACCGAGTCCGGCGGCTGCAGCATCGACGCGAAGAGCGCGGCGTCCGCGGCGCCGCTGCCGTCGTCGGTGTCGCCGATGCCCAGGCTGTAGGAGTCGCCGTGCGCGGTGCCGGCGATCTCCCAGCTGGCGAAGTAGGCGGTGTCGTCCTGGCGGGCCTTGGCGTAGCCGAGCCGGTCGCCGACCAGGTCGGTCTCGGCCGACACGACCAGGACCGGCACCTCGAGGTCGGTGCGCGAGTAGGTCGGGCTGGGCGCCGGGCGAGGCGTGGGCGAGTCGTCACCGGCGAGCGGCGCGCCCGACGCGGCGCGGCTGTGCACGAAGTAGCCGTCGAACACGTCGGTGATCGGCGCGACGGCGTCGACGTAGGTGGTGAGCCGGAAGGCCGACTGCGACTCGCCGATGGCGAGCACGAGGTCGGGCTCCAGCCCGCCGAGCAGCGTCGCGGACTCGAACCACACGGCTGCGCCCGCCTGGCTGTAGATGTCGTAGCTGAAGTCGTCGCCGGGGTGGCTCAGCTCGCCGTAGCGCACCGGGTCGGCGGTCTTCAGCGCGAGCGACGAGGCGAGCGAGTTGCCCCCGCCCTCGATCCCGGCGCGCTGCGCGGACACGCCGACCCACGCGGCGCCGGAGCGGATGATCTGGTCGTGCAGGTAGGTCCAGTCCGGGTCAGCGTCCAGGCCGCCCGAGACGTTGAGCCACTCCACCACGACCGTGCCGTTGAACGCTGCGCCGCCGGATCCGTCGCCGGCCGGGCGACGCACGACCACGCGGCTGGTGTAGGGCGCCGTGGCGTCGGGGCGCACGGTCCACTCGCCGTCCTCGCTGAGGGGGTCGTCCGAGGTGTAGGACGTCGCGTCGCCCGAGAAGATGAACTCCTCCTCGACGTACCCGACGGTCGACAGGTCGAACTTCGGCGCCGCCAGCACGACGTTGCCGTTCCCCGTCGTGACCGGTCCCACGACCGTGGGCGTCGCGACGTCGTCGGCGGAGGGGGGTCCGGACATGGTGTGGGCCTCGCTGTCGGTGGGCTGGTCGGTGGGTGCGGCGGTGCCGTCGGGTGCGTCCGCGTCCTCGCCGTCGGAGTCCGACGAGCAGGCCGAGGCCAGCAGCAGGGTGGCGCACACGGCGGCGGCCGCCACCCTCCGGTGCCGGCTCGGCCGGGCGCTGCGATCTGGTGCCATGTCTCCCCCGGGTCCCCGTGCGGCGCGCCGGGTGCGGTGCCACCGGCGCGGTCGGCAGATCGTGCCACACCGCTCCGGAGCGGGCCGGGACCGGCGCCGGGGCGTCCGGGACGCAGATGCACCACCGCGTGGCCTCCGGGACACCTAGGGTTCACCTCGTCCGGCGCACCCGCCCCGGGCACACCCATCACGACATGTCCACGGGGGTAGACCATGCGAAGAGTCCATTGGAAGGGCCTGTTCGTCCTCGTCGCAGCTCTGGCGCTGGTCGCCGGCGCCTGCGGCAGCGACGACGAGGGCAGCTCCGGTGACGACAGCAGCACCACGACCGAGTCTGACAGCGACAGCGGCGGCGGCGCAGCCGATCGTGGCAACGTCGACGGCAGCCTGGTGCTCGGCACCCTGGTCCCGCAGAGCGGTGATCTGAGCGTCATCGTCGACTCGCTCCAGACCCCGGTGAACATGGCGGTCGAGGAGATCAACGCCGCCGGCGGCGTGAACGGCCAGCAGGTCACGGTGGTCGAGGGCGACGACGGCACCAACCCGAACGTCGCGCAGACGACGTACTCGCGCCTGATCACGACCGACAAGGTCGACGCCATCATCGGCCCGGCCCCCTCGGGCGTCGCGGCCAAGCTGGCCGACAGCTTCGAGACCGACGAGGTCCCGACGTGCACCGGCTCCGCGACGGCGGCGAACCTGACGGGCGTCGGCGGCGGCTACTTCTTCCGCACAGCGCCGCCCGACAAGCTGCAGGGCCCCGCGCTCGCGACGCTCATCACGGGTGACAACCACTCGAAGGTGGCGATCGTCGCCCGCAACGACGACTACGGCAAGGGCTTCTCGGAGCTGCTCGGCCAGGCGCTCGAGGACTCGGGCGCCGAGGTGACCGAGACGGTCCTCTACGACCCGAACGGCTCGAACTTCGACGCGGACGTCCAGAAGGCGATCGACTCCAGCCCCGACGCGGTCGCGGTCATCGGCTTCAACGACGACGGCGCCAAGATCATCAACGCCATGATCGGCAAGGGCGCCGGTCCGTCGGACATCGCCATCTACACGGCGGACGGCATGCAGAGCTCCAGCTTCGCTGCGACCGTCGACCCGTCCGACCCGTCGAAGGTCGCCGGCATCAAGGGCACGGCTCCGGCCGCCGCCCCCGCCGGCATCGAGAGCCCCTTCACCGCGGAGTTCGCGGCGACCGGCATCGACACGATCTTCTCGTCGTACTACTACGACTGCACCATCCTCATGGCGCTGGCGGCGCAGGCGGCCGGCTCGGACGCAGGTCCGGACATCTCGGCGGCCTTCGCGGGCAACCTCGAGGGCGACGAGGACTGCAACACCTACGCGGCGTGCCTGGCCCTGCTCGAAGAGGGCAAGACCATCCACTACCGCGGCGCCTCGAGCACCTTCGAGAAGTGGGATACCATGGAGCCCGGCACCGGCGTCTACGACGTCTGGGCCTACGGCGCCGACGGCAAGTCGGCCAACGTCGAGGGTGCGGCGCAGATCTCCATCGGCTGAGCCGACGTGAGCTGAGCCGCCCGGCGACGGGTGGATGACGACGGGGCGCCCC